>JAPPBZ010000296.1 GCA_026702635.1 Bacteroidota bacterium | reverse complement strand
GACATTATTTTTCTCCACCTCTGGAAACAAATGGTGAACTCGTTCAAGGGAGTGGATATCTACCGGATGATTTGACGGAGTCTGCAGTGGAGTTTATGCGTACGCATTCGGAATCCCCGTTTCTTGTTTTTTTGCCATATAACACGCCACATTCCCCGATGCAGGTACCCGATGAGTGGTGGAATCGGGTGTCGGAGCTTCGGCAACGTCCCCGATCCCCGGAACAGGAAGATACTCTCCATACACGGGCAGCTCTCGCCATGATGCTCAATATTGATTGGAATGTCGGCAGGGTTTTAACGCTTTTGGACGATTTATCTCTCACGGAGGAGACCATTGTGCTCTACTTTTCGGACAATGGTCCGAATGGCCCGCGATGGAATGCCGGTATGAAAGGCAGGAAAGGATCTACGGATGAGGGAGGTGTTCGCTCACCACTCCTGATGCAATGGCCTGGTGTGATTGCTGAGGGGACTGTGGTTACTGATATCACAGCTGCTATTGATCTGATGCCAACCCTGGCTGAGTTCAGCAATATTGATCTCAATACCAATTACCCATTGGATGGAGTCAGCTTTGCCCCGTTACTTCTAGGGGAGGTCGAGTTTATGCCAGAGCGGCTCATTTTTTCTCACTGGAGAGGACGCACGAGTGTAAGGACTCAAACCTATCGTTTAGGGCATTCGGGAGGACTCTTCGATATGGTGAATGATCGAGAGCAGCGTGTGGATTTGGCTTCTGAGTATCCTGAATTAGCGGATTCTCTGGAAGAAGCAAAGGCACGTTGGATTCGTGAGGTAGTTCCCGAATCCTACCGGACGCGTCCCTTTACCATTGGTTCTGAAGATGAAAGAATTACCTGGCTTCCCGCCCGGGATGCGACGGCATCGGAAGGGATCCAACGCTCCAATCAGTATCCCAATGACAGCTTTCTGACCAACTGGACGAGCACACAGGATTCCATTCTATGGGACGCAGATGTTTTGACTACTGGGGAATACAAAGCGACACTGTACTACACAACAGCAGTCGGGAATGAAGGCGCTCAGATTGACTTGAGCTTTGGCGACGCTTCGCTGCAAGCTACGATTGTGGATGCACACGATCCGGCTGAATACGGGATGGAGGAAGATCGTGTACAGAGAATTGAGTCGTACGTCAAGGATTTTCGCTCGGTTGTACTCGGACCCATCTCTCTTGAAGTCGGGCAAAATCCGCTTGTATTGCGGGCAATCAGCATCCCGGGGAAGGCAGTCGCTGATGTTCGGCTTTTGCAACTGGAACGTATCGTAGAATTGTAGGGTGCTCAGAAACTACTCAGGGGATCTCCAGGATATACAGGTTTTTCGCTGTCGATCAAGTCCCAAAGTGATGAGTTGCCATATGCTACCAGCACCAAAGATTGACTCTTATTTAATCCCAGCTATGGTAGATCATTTACAGGAGTAAGGGAGAAAGCATTGGGTTACCAAGTCACGCGGGTCCTTGGATTTTGAAGATCACCGGGGGAGATTTGATTGTTCAGCAGCGGGGAGGGGAAGGTATTGTTGACGCTGAGCCTGAGTTCTTCGTTCTCGGACACGCTCTGCAGGAATTCACCAACTACAAATAGGGCGTTGTGTGCCCCCTGTCCCCAATATGAAGAGCGAAAACGCATGCGCTGATCATTGAAGCCAACCCATGCACCAGTAACCAGCTCCGGGTGCATGATGATAAACCAGCCGTCAGCCCCTTCCTGTGTTGTTCCAGTTTTTCCCGCAAAGTCATACCCGTATAAGTTATAGCTGCTTCGAATGCGAATTCCAGTACCATAGGGCTTATTGATCACATCCCGCATCATGTCGATCACGACGGCGGTCTTTTCCTCTGAAAGCACTTCGCGCGGATGCGTGCGCAATGAGTCCTGTTGATAGTCATAGATAACCCTGCCAGTCTCTTCGTTTACAATTCTGGTAATCATTACAGGGTCCGTTTGGATTCCCCGATTGGCGAAGGTGCTGTAAGCAGTAACAGATTCAAGAAGTGTAACTTCGCTTGTTCCCAATGCTAGGGAAGGAACTGCATCCAGCTCGCTCCGGATTCCCATGTTTCTTGCAAGGTTGGCCACATTCAGCGGGTTGACATCGTGGATCACCTGTGCAGTGACAGTATTCATAGAGCGGGCCAGTCCCTCTCGCATCGTCATCCATTCTCCACTGGTCTCATCTCCAAAATTCTGTGGGCTCCAAATTTCCCCTGTAAATTCATCTGGATATTGAAAAACAGAATCGAGATACAGTTTTTCCGGCGAGTAGTTGGCATCAATTGCGAATGCATAAGTAAAGGGTTTGAATACCGAGCCGGGCTGTCTCTTTGCAACGCCCACATGGTCATACCAATCTGTTGAAAGATCCCGTCCACCGACCCATGCTTTGATGTATCCATTTGTCGGATCCATGGCAACGAAGCCGTTTTCCAGCCGGCTTTTTGTTACTTTGAGTGAGTCAATAAATCCGGGATCATTTTTGAGTTCCTGTAATGCTTCTGATCCATTTTTACCTTCCCTTAGAAGGCTCTGGTACCTCGTAGATTCCCGGATATAGGTATTCAGAAGTGATGGATTACGCTGCCAAAACCACGCCCAGTGGTTGCCAGGATCTGCGTGGCAAGGGTCCGTCAGGTATTTGGAAATGTCGTCTCCATATCGCATTCGCGGGCTGGAGGCAGCACTCCATTCGCAGTTTACCACTGCCTGCAAACCATCCAGTGTTCCTGTAACGGCAGAGCGAGCAAGTGATTGTAACCTGGAATCAAGTGTAGTCTCAATTCTCAGTCTGCTGCTATAGATGTCGATGCCTTCTTCATCTCCCCATTCTGAGACCTGTTGACGCACTTGCTCGGCGAAATAAGGTGCAATGCTTTGTGTCACATCTGCGGTTCGGAGGCTGGTAGCGGTCAAGGAATCTTTCAGCGCCTCATAGGAATCTCTATCCAGCCAGTCCTGCGTGATCATCCGTTGCAATACGGTATTACGGCGGATTCTGGATCGCTCGGGATTTCGCTGGGGGTCATAGCGGTAGGTCCCCTTAAGAAGTCCAATCAGGGTTGCACTTTCAAGTATATCCAGGTCGGATGCAGCTTTACCGAAATAGGTCCGTGCGGCAGCTTCAATCCCGTAGGCATTATAGAGAAATGGGACGGTATTCAAGTACATCTCAGCGATCTCATCTTTTGAATAGAGTTGCTCCAGACGTATTGCGGTGACCATCTCTTTTAATTTTCGGGTCACACTGACTTCAAATCCAATCTGCTCATTGTAGATATTACGTGCTAGTTGTTGCGTGATGGTGGAACCACCCTGGCGCTCAAAAGGGAGTCCAAGTTCGCCAAGCAAGGATTGGGTGGCAGCGGAAGCTGTACGAAATAGATTGACCCCCCAATGGTTATAGAATCGATGATCTTCCGTTGCGATCAATGCTTGACGTGCGAAAATAGAAATGGAGTCAAACGGAACCCAAGTCCGGTTTTGGCGCCCAAACCGGGCCAACTCAATACCATCTGCTGTATAGGCTACGCTGGCATAGGATAATTCGGGGTTCTCAATTTCCCGCAGAGAGGGTGTATTCCATGACAGGATCCACATGTATGTCAGTAAAAAGAGTGCGCCGAGAACCACTAACAGGGTCGGAATACTCAGGATAAATGCAGCATGCGCTGCATCCTGTTTGCGGAAAATGCGAAGTAACGAGTTCCTGTATCTCGCGATCAGTGAGAACCGTTTTTGATTTTCTTTTGGCATTGAGAAGGATTAACACATCCAGGACGAAGCATACAGAGTTTAATGCGATTGGTACCAATCTCCGGCAGTAGGATCATTTGGGCAGCTTTCCATGGTCTCGGCCAGCGCACAGGATTGATTGGTTATTCTACTAACGATGTTCCAAGATATTTCGTATTCAGCATTCGACGGTGTAGTGGCAGGGATGATGCAAGTAGCCAGACGTGGGATACTTTCTTGGGAAAACAAAATTTACGCAACTAAAACTCATTCTGTGTGCTATAACCGGGTATTGGTAAGCTGTTACGGATGTCTTATTACTCATATGGTGGTTTTGGAGGATTTGGGGCATTCCCCCCGATCATAAAGAACCTTCTCATCATTAACGGGCTCGTGTTTCTTGGCCAGCTGCTTGCTTATGAGCCGTTGGTTTTATGGTTTGGATTGTGGCCATTATCCTCTGGGTTTCAGGTCCATCAACTGGTGAGCTACAGTTTTCTGCATGGTGGACTGGGTCACCTCTTCTTCAATATGTTTGCGCTCTGGATGTTCGGCGCACAAATTGAGAATACATGGGGATCCCGACGTTTTTTGATTTACTATGGAGTTTGTGTAATTGGAGCCGCTCTTGCACAGCTTGCGGTCGCTGCCGCTACAGGGATGAACTATGTCACCATTGGCGCATCCGGTGGAGTATTTGGAATCCTTCTGGCATTCGGGTTGATGTTCCCAGAGCAGCGCATCATGTTGATTTTCCCGCCAATTCCCATGAAAGCCAAATACTTTGTGATTGGATATGGCGTACTGGAATTCTTTCTAGCTACCTCCGGAACGCAGCCAGGAGTAGCCAACTGGGCCCACTTGGCCGGGATGGCCACAGGGTTCTTATTAATCACCTACTGGCACGGCGGGCTCCCCTTCAGGTCGGGAAAGTCAGACGATTACTATTAATAAGGCGTGAGGGCGTGCAATGCAATTACGGGATGCTAAGAGCAGATCTCAAAACCCCTAGGTCGTAGGTTGGGCATCCTCTTCGGGCTCCCATGCTTCAATTGCTTCCAGGACCGTGTCTACGATTTTGGATTCTGGTACCGTGCCGACGACCTTGCCTTGCTTAAACAGGTGTGCTCGTCCGCGTCCCAGTGAAATACCAAGGTCTGCTCCCTGGGCTTCTCCGGGGCCATTCACAGCACATCCCATCAATGCTACCGTCACATCCTTTTCGAATTTTCGGGCGTTCACAGCCGTTTCAACTTCCTCCACAATAGAAAACAGGTCTCCATTGAGCCGACCGCAGGTGGGACAGGCAATAATGTTTACCCCAGGACGTCCAATTCGGAGCGATTTGAGGATCGTATGAGCAGTTTCGACTTCCTTGACGGAATCGGTAGCCAGTGAAACACGGATTGTATCCCCGATACCGTCGGCCAATAATGCGCCAATCCCAATCGAACTTTTGATGGTACCCACCTTGAATGAACCAGACTCCGTGACTCCCAGGTGGAGGGGAAAGTCTGTCCGTTCCGCAAGAAGGCGGTAGGCTTGGATCATAAAGAACACATCGGAATGTTTCACAGAAATTACAATGTCTTCAAACCCATGCCTAGAGCATATTTCAACATGTCGCAGAGCACTCTCCAGGAGCGCTTCTGGTTGGGGGTAGCCATATTTGTCAAGAATATCACGCTCCAGTGAGCCGCTGTTTACACCAATACGAATTGGTAGGCCCGCCTCCTTGGCTGCCAGAAGAACTTCACGTTCCCATTCTTGCTTCCCAATATTGCCCGGGTTGATTCTAACTTTTGCAACCCCCGCTTCAATCGCCTTCAAGGCGTAGGTATGATTAAAGTGAATATCTGCTACGATAGGGACAGTGGATCCCTGTACGATGTCACGAAGTGCATCAGCATCTTCCGGTCGTGGTACGGCGACACGAACGATATCAGCCCCGGCTTCTGCCAATTGGGCGATCTCATGAAGGGTTTCTTCAACTTTATGGGTTTTGGACACGGTCATGGACTGCACCGCAATCGGTGCATGACCACCAATCTGGACCGGTCCTACCTGTACAGGGCGAGAATCTCTTCTGGGTCGTTGCATTCAAGATTACACTTGTGACGAGTACTTGTACGGTTAACACAGGACATTTGTGCTCACAACAAGACCGGCCCCTAAGCAAATACCCTGGTAAGCTTGCAGGAGTTCGAGCAGAGTCGGATTCTTCGTGGGCTAATCAATTCCTAAATATAGCTTTGTAGAGACAGTATTGTGCAACTCTATTTTGATTCACGCGTCACATGCTGCAGCGCATCCGCAAGTTTGTATTGCATTTTGTGAGAATAAAAATGACAACATCGGGCAGTCGTCGATATATATACCTCCTTATTGTTATTGTTTTACCCTTCAGTGCCTATGCTCAGCAAGATTCGTTCAAAGCGGTAAATATTGACAGTTCCAATGTTCAGATCAAAACCAGCGATCCTGCGAATTCAACTGCAACCTGTACGGTCAGTGATGAACCCATCCTGGTCATTGGGGATAACG
>JAPPBZ010000109.1 GCA_026702635.1 Bacteroidota bacterium | reverse complement strand
CCTGTAGTAAACGACATAGAACATGTGACTGGTGGTGACATCACAGATCTGGAAGCACTGCGTAGGGCGATGAAAAACGTCCAAGTTGTTTTTCATGTAGCGGGCAATGTGAAATTCGGATCCAGATCCCTCAACCACGTCAATGTCCGGGGAACCGCAGCGGTCGTAGATGCTGCCAGAGAGACCGGAATTGAGCGATTGGTACATACATCCAGTGTTGCGGCGATTGGGACCTCTGAGGGGGTTACTTTGGACGAGAATGCTGAATGGCAGGATAAGCCCTGGCCCTATGCGCAAAGCAAACACATGGCTGAATTGGAAGTGCACCGTAGTATTGCCGAGGGACTTGATGCAGTGATTGTCAATCCATCCTTGATCCTGGGACCAGATCGTAGTGGAGGAAAAGCCCTGAACCTTACCCATGACTATGCTCTCAAAATTCGTGCAGGAAGGGCATGGCTCTATCCCACTGGGGGAACGAATGTTGTAGATGTGACGGATGTTGCGGCCGGCCATCTCGCAGCATTGGAGCATGGGCAAACAGGCGTTCGCTATATTCTGGGCAGCGAAAACCTCAGCTGGAAATCCATCATCTCTACTCTGGCAGAGGCTCTGGGAGTCAGGCCTCCGAGGATTCCGTTACCTTACAATTTGGCTCTCGTGGGAGGAGGATTTATAGATTTGTTGAGCTTCATGACGGGGAGGCGATCTCCCCTGGGACGATCCACCGTGACCTACGCCCTGAAAACGCGTGAATACTCGAATACGCGTGCAATCTCGGAACTTGGATGTTCATTCCGTCCCTTTTCTGAGACAGCTCAACGGGTCGCAGATTCGCTGAAACGCTAAAGAGGGATCCCTATTTTCGCTGATATTGCAGTGCAATTTGTAATGACCGCCCCGGCTCAGCATACGTGCTATAGGGGTATGTGTACGTCGCGTCCAACAGATTCCTGATTCCAATCTGCAACGATATGCTATTCACCTCCGCGGTCTCGATCCACACATCCGCGCTCACCCACGCAGGGGAATCAAATAAAGTGCCATAGAGCTCTGTGCCCAATGAAAAGAGGTCTAGTGGGCCTCTCACCGTAGCATGGACCCGTGCCCACGTGGACAGTGAAGTCTCAGAGATCAACGATGAGGTATTTGATAGAGAAGTGTACGTGGCCAACCACCACCACGAACCGCGTACGAGTGCTGTCATTCCATGGATACGGCCACCCTCCGAGTCGCGCAAAAACGTCATAAGCTCAGCAGAACTTTCAATACCGTTCCACCTGAATCCCACATCTGCTTGCTCCAGAACACCTCTTTCCGACTGCGCGCGACCGGTTCCGGCGATCAGTTGCCAGTCACCGCTGAGTTGCCAAGTCAAAAACGTCATTCCCCCCCAATGACCGCGATCAGGGTCTATTCTGAACTGTCCCTCAATTAGTAAACGTGAAATCCGATGCAATGCTGTGACAAATACACTACCCTCTACAGATGAGCTTGCGTCATCCTCTCCCTTGGTGAGGTGATTCAAACCCGCGCTTTCCGTGTAGCGATAAATATCTGCGCCAATGTTCAGACGTAAATTTCGCAGCGGCAAAAGTGTGACTGCGATGGATCCACTCTGCTGTTCTCTACGCAGATCACTGTTTAGCTTCTGAAACGCCGCCGTTGCGACCACTCCTTGCAAGAAACCAGTCTTTTGAGAATACCTGTACTGTACGATCCCCGCGTGCTGATGGATGTCCCCCCCAGTCGACTCGAGGTCCTGTAACCAGCCCCCACTTCCTGAAAGATGGTGATTTGGGCCCATCCGTATCCCGGCACGTCCAGCAACATTCCCCGAACGGATTCCAGCCTGCTGAAGAACCCCGCTCCCATCTGAATAATTGCTCGCCGTCTCATAGAGACCGCTGAGTGTTCCATAAACCCGGGACCAGTTGCGATGGAATGTCATTCCTGAACGTACTCTCTGTGTTCTTGAATCATAAAGCAGCTCTGCACCCGTTGAGGGCTGTTCAGGTATCTTGAACTGGATTGACGCATCCATCCCAAGACCTAGGTTATAAGGGCTGGGGATGACCTCTGAACCCTCTAAATCTGCGATCAATGTAAGCGGCATTGAGGGATCAATCAATCGCACTCCATCCAGATAAAAAGATTGTGGGGCGAGTTCTGACTCATACAAGGTATACTGAAACTCAATCGCACTCACTCGGCGAGGTAATAGACCTCTAAACATTCGCGTGGCCCATCCTCCCTGTGGGTTTACAAATACATGTTGATCCGGTAAATCATAAGCCTCGAGCATCAGAAGGATTTTCAGTTCCAGATCATCTTCAACGTCAACTGACTCCTGGAAAGCAGTATATCCTTCCGCAGATACGGTGAGTATATATTTTCCGGGATTGATACCGGTAAATTCGAAGCGGCCATCTGGCCCGGTGAGTGATCCATGCAGTGTTCCCGCCAGTAGGACGACTGCCCCAGAAACTGGAGTCATTGTTTTTGAATCCAGAACCGAACCAGCAATCCTAGGTGACGATTGGGCGACAACGCAGTTCAGACCAATACAAAAAACAAGACACTGGAATATCAAACGCAAGGATAGCCCCCCGAGCCGTGCGGCGCTCAATAAGGACAGGCTCGCTTCTGTTGGCTCAACCAACCTTGACCGAGTGCTCCGATCAGTTTTGACCATACCCACCGGCATAATAGATCCTTGATGGTGCGATAAAGATTCCTGCCAGTACTATAAAATACTCTTACCCGTCTGAATGGCCCGGACGCACTGATCGCTATATATCTGAATTGCAAAAACCAGTTTTTGCTGTACCTAACGGGTCACACTCCCAGTTGATGCTACCACCCGGAATTGCCTAGATCATCAACGGAGCGTGATATCAGGTCAATGCGACGCCTACCACTCTCAGAAAGGGAGAAGTTATTCCCCCTTCCCCTTACGAGACCGTTTGTCAGATACTGATAGGCAATTGATGATCGTTGAAGGACATTCAGCTTTGGTGAGTCCACCACTTCGTCGGACGGTTCGAATTTGATTGGCAACCCAGAGGCAGCAAACGTAATTTTCCAGGAATTCCCCATTTCAATTGGAGCCCCATATTCGGGGACCCAATCTTTCAACTCATCGCACAGCCATGGATAGCGCCATAAGATATCCGGGAGTGTTGGTCCCAGTGGAACGGTGACCTCAAAAAAAGGCGTTTCCCGCGTAAAAAGCTCTGGTATGGTCAAGGCTGGATTTTCCCTCAACTCCAGATACAAAGACGCAATGTCTATCCCGACCAAGTTGAGCCCATTATAAATTTCATGATGATTGGGGGCTGCTCTTTTTAGATGATCATCATACCAGGCATTGAAGGCCTCGCTCAGCATGAGGTTGATTTCCAGATGCAGGTGTGCCCGGCTACGACTGACTCCCCTTCCGGTGTAGCCCATGATACCAATGGGAGCCCCTTGATCAACTTGATCTCCAATGGATACACCAATACTTTTGAGATGAGCATAAAGACTATAGTACGGTGATTGCCCCCACCAGTGCTCAACTACAATATATAGCCCGTAATTCGAGCGACTCGCCCTTTCGTTCACATAGACAACTTCGCCATCCGCAATTGCCCTGATTTCATCCAGCGGCTCCCCTCTTGATGTGCGCTTTAGGGGACGAATATCAATGCCTTCGTGGAAGCGGCTGTAGATCACCCCCTGGCTCGTACGGCGTACATTTCGTACAAATCCATACTGTCCTGCCGTCCAGCCAGGCTTTTCATTGGGCCTTGGCCGGCGATACGTCCCCATATAGAATTCTGGTCCGGCACCCCGGAAAAATGCATCGTTATCCGTGGGCAAGACAATCGAAATTCTGGAGTCGTCCTGAGCTATAGCCCTTGGAGATATGACCCCCGAAAAAAGAAAAACAATACATGCCCCCGCAACCAGCATTCGGTTTTTTGAAAACGCTGTCAGCCAAACAATTGACACCCAAGTCTTCATGCCCATGATCTATTGCAACCGGTGAAAATAGGGAATAATCTATACTGGTTGTACCGGATAGTCTGCACAAGTATTGCCACGTGCAATTTCCATCAACTTCCGCTTAAGGATCGTGCGACGGAATGCACTGATGTGATCCGTAAACAGGATCCCCTCCAAATGATCGTACTCATGCTGAATTACGCGGGAAAGAATCCCGTCGACCATCTCGGAATGCTTCTGCATATTTTTATCCTGATACGTGATCTGTACAGATTCTGGTCGAAATACAGGCTCTCTGATATCTGGGATGGAGAGGCATCCTTCTTCAAATTCTTCCTCCTCCTCTGATTCCCAGGTAATCTCAGGATTGATGAACACCATAGGTTGCTCGGGCAAATTATCCCTCACATCCTCCGGCATATCCTCCTTCAACCCCGAGACATCTACAACAAAGAGACGCTCTAATCGCCCAACCTGCGGAGCGGCAAGACCGATCCCTTCAGCATTGTGCATTGTCTCAATCATGTCAACAATCAACTTTTGAACCTCTGCATCAACAGATTCGACAGGCTCGGTTTGTTGACGGAGAATGGAGTCACCAAACAAACGAATTGAGAGTATCGCCATGAATACTACGGATCCACCTGGGCGTAGACACCCGTAACTGTTTCCTCGTTGAATGTTACGATCTCATAGGGCTGCGCATTCGGGCCCTCCATTCCTGGCGATCCGATGGGCATCCCCGGTACCGCAATGCCTGATATATCCGGCCTCTCCTCAAGCAATTTGTGTACATAAGCAGCCGGCACATGACCTTCCACGATATACCCATCTACGACTGCAGTGTGACATGAATGTGCAGCCTGCGGTACCCCCAATTCTGCTTTAATTGAACCCATAGCCCGCATATTACGGGACTCGACTTCGAAACCAGCCGCCTCCATATGCTCCGCCCACTTGACACAGCACCCACATGTTGGAGATTTATACACAACCATCGTTGGCTTCACCTCCTGGCTGCTTGGTCGCAAGGTAAACCCAACTATGGCGACAGCACAAAGCCCCACGCCTGTCAGTACTATTAAGATGGCACGCTTCATGATCTTATTCGATTAATACGTTATAGTTGGACAGCCGGGAAGGATCTACATCAGAAAGAAGGTCATACACTTGCCCACGTTCTTCAGCGTCCTGGAACATTCCTACCAGTTCTTTGGATTTTGTGCTGAAAAAAATGTCGAAGACATATTGCCTGGATTGATCGTCGTATAGATCAGACATAGTTTGTAAAACCTCCAATACTTTGGCACGTGCAGCCTCCATGTCCAAGGTAAATAAATCCAATGCCTCCATGTGATACTGATAATACACTTGGCGAAGAGGACGCATACGTGGACTTGTCATTTGGTCTACAATCCGTGCACGCCCGTCAACGTCTATGGTACTCCACCCCACGGCGTTCGTAGCTACGGCCAACTGCTGGATACGCTTGGCTTTCTGAAAATGTTGTTCCCCACCGTACTCACTGAACGAATCATAGTCGTAACCCAACATGAGATAGGCATAGTAGTCCAGTACGGATGTAAGTCCATCGAATCGCTCGACTTCGAATACCAAAGGGGTTCCTTGTGAATAGTTAAAATCCCACGCTTCATCACTGATCTGCAGCATAGGGGTCTTTGCCATGGTCCCGTAAATCGGACGGGTGCTGTTCAAAATTAGTTGTGCACGAAAGGAAGTCAGCGTAAAATTCTGTTGGATCACAACCTGGATGGAGCATTCAATGAGTTCGTGCACTTCGAACTGATCCTCCGTCCAATTATTGTTGTTCATGTAATCCTCAATTTCCCCTTCCAGCTCATCAAGAAATGAAAAGCCTGAACCCTCGAGCTGCCGATAATTCACCTGGGCAATACACTGGAATTCCCGCGCAATCGGGGCAGATACGAATCCCGCTAAAACACAAATGAGAATGATCTGTCGCATCAACGTTTGGTTTTGACACCAGGGCTTACGCCGGATGTACCGTTTTGACGTATATAAAGCTGCATGATTCCAAAGGCTCAGCGAGTCCCGCTGATCTCATCAAGCATGAACTGACAGAACCCCTCCGCACTGTACTATGTACGAAAAACAGATTGATCGTGCTTGCAGTTCCTGCCAGTTCTTATAATTGATACGGAAAAACTGCTTCCTGCCGCCCGTACAAAATTTGGCTCAATTTGTTCGTTCATCGGATACCTAGCCAGTGTAGGAGATTACATAAGCGTGAAGTACCCCTTATTAAAATCCAATGGATTAAAGGAGGCACGTACTTCCAAGTCCAAATAATGCAGAAGC
>JAPPBZ010000185.1 GCA_026702635.1 Bacteroidota bacterium | reverse complement strand
GGGAATTAACGCACCGGTGCGCACAGACATTCTGAACTCGCCTGTCTCTTCCCCCAAATAATGGGTGAGAAGATGCAGCGTCCGCATCGGTTTGGCACTCCTTCCCTCAATACATTCGATCCGGTCGTTGGCGTAGCGCCAATCCATCAGGCGGTTGGCATAAAAGTCCGATCCAATCCAGACGCGTTCGATGTCGTTTGGTAAAGAGTCCGTCACATTAATTGATGGTGAAGTGCAGCCGGACACAAGAAATCCGGCCATAAGAATAGTTATGGTAGATCGAAGCATCACAGTAGGACCAATACCTAAAAAACTACATGTCATTGTTCCTTTGACCTATGTCTCTGTTCAATAATTCTCGCAGTGCAAAGGCCAAGATTCCCCCAAATCCAAGCGGGATTGATAGCCAGCCCGGACCAAAAATTAGAGCGGCTACAGCAGTTGCAATCAGAGATAGAGACATGATCGTAGAAGCTGTCAGCCTATGTCTGGCGATGGCTGCCTTTTCCTGAAGAGCGTCACTCTCCAGTGACTGCCCTTTTTCTATGATGCTAATAATTCGATCAGCCGCACCTGGTTGCACTTTCTCGTACTCAGCCAACTCGGACGCGGAGGGCAATGGCTCTCTGAATGACATGGTGTCTTTCACATTGGGTACATGCCTCACAACTTCCGAAGGTGTCTCCGGCTCCAGCCTGTGTGTGAGGTCCAACTCCTTATCTCTAGATGCCATTGCTCAGATATATTGTTTGTGTATTCACGTGCATAATACCCAATGTTGTTTATATCGGTTCGAGATCGCTTGGAGCTGAATAGGTCCATCTTCCATTATGAGTGCGGGTACAGGTTTGGCCTCACCCAATGGAATATACCTTCAGCAAATGTTCGGGAACGAAATCTCCCCACTTGTCCACTTCGTCCTGTTGTGCAGTAAAGTAGAAAATCTGTCGATCTTCAGCCAGGGTTACCATTGTTTTGATGATCGCTCGTGCACGCTCATCATCACTGTTGGCGAGCGTTTCGTCAAGGGTGATCGGTAAACGGTAGTTGGTCTCCTGTGTCTCAACGAATGCAAGGCGCACAGAAAGGAGTAGCTGAACTCTTGTTGCACTGGACAACTCCGTTAAATCAAAATCACGCTTTCGCTGATTGTCTTGTGCTATGAAACTTTCGTTCTGGGGGATCTTGAGCGTGTAGCGGTGATCGGTAACCTGTTGAAAATTCTCCTGTGCACGTTGAAATACCAGGGGGGCATTTTTAATTGCATTCTCACGGAGAGTATCAAGGATTGCCTGCCCGACCGCCTTTGCTGTTTTCTCTTCCCGAACGCTCTCAAGCGCGATCCGCTTGTTTTCTTTTTCTGCGAGTGCATTTTCGAGGGAGTTATCTGCTTCCGCGCGTTCAATTTCAGCATCGAGCCGGGTAAGACGTTCCTGCAAATCCTTCTCTTTTTCAGATTCCTGCTGTGCCAACATTAGCTCGTCCTCAAGATTTTCAGCTTCCAGGAGTGATTGGTGTTCATCTGGAAGATCTCGGTGTAAGCTCTCCGAGCGTATCCGTAATTCGTTCGCGTGGGCGTTCGCCTTGGTCCATTCTGCAAATTGCCTGGCACGGCTCGCGAGGCCAGCAAGATCCCCTATATCTAGCTCCAGATCGGTGAACACCTTCGTATGCCGGGATTCTTGATCCTTGAGTTGGCTCAGGGTCGTCTCCCATGCTCGTTTCTCCTGAGCGAGGCGGTCGCTGTCACGTTTGGCGGCGTCATTGTCATGCCTGAGTTCATCAAGAAGCCGTTCAGCATCGCGTGGATCAGTTGGTCGATCGTATCCGTGCTTCGCAAATAGATCTCCTGTCGTTTTCAATAGAGTTCCATAGCGTTCGGAGGTAATGTTGCATTCAGTGGTTAATTCCTTTGCTTTGCGGTCCAGCTTCCGCCAGTTGAGGATACGATCAACGAACTCGATCAGGGAAGTAATGTCGCTTGGGGGATCATCAAGATGGAGTGAACTGACCAGTTCTTGCTTGCGGGTTTCAAGTTCAGGTTCCCGCTCAGCCAAGTTTTCCAGAGAACGTTCTGTTCGCAATCCCTCATTTGACTTCAGTTCGTCCAATTGTACTTTGGACCGTATTTCGATTAACTGGTTAAGACCTGACCGTAACGAATCCAGGTCAGACTTTTGAGACAGTCCAGGAAGTAGACGCTTCAGTTTGTCGATTTGTGTAGGTGCAATCCGCGGTTGTTTGTTTGAGTGGAGCAGGGTATAGATCCAGAAGGTGAGTACACTAACCAGCAGTCCAGAAAAACCAGTGGGATGTAAGAAGAATCCGGCTCCCAGAGACAGAACCGTGGACAGGATAATTATGATGAGAAGTAGCGTGCGGACATTTTGTCGTTGTGGAAAATCTTCATTCAAAGCCAGGATCCATTGTACGAGAATCTGCTGTGCATCTCGAAGCTCATCACTGTTCATGCCAGCCCCTTTGCGATCTGTGGCTTCAAGAAGGGTCTTCAATGATTTTAGCGACTGTTTTTCGTGAATATGCGAGCCAAAGTCTTTCGCATATTTTTGCAGGTGCCGCAGATCTTCCTGTGTGAAAGCAGGGTCCCAACCGTGTTCTGTGTGGCCGCCAAGGTTCTCCCAGGCTTCCCGTGCCTGTTCTTTTGTGGCCTCACGGGTTTCGTTCAGCTTTTCTAGCTCCCGGGATTGTTCAGAGCAGTCTCGAGTGTGTGAGTCCAGCAGTTGCAATTCACCGGGTTCGAGCCCATTCGGCGAAAGTCGATTTTGATCAAGTTTTTCCTGCGTAGATTCAATTGCTTCACGCTGTACTCCGACATCTCTTTTCAATTGGGCAAGAGCACTGGCTAATTCCTGGGTTTTAGATACAATGTCGGTCAGATCATGGCTGGAGCGAATCGCAGCGGGATAGGCCTCTACGATAGCTACTGCTTCCTGGTATTTTGCATCAGCAATCTGCCATTTTCGAATCTTTTCAATGGCTGTCACACGTTCTGCAGCCTGTCTGGATACATCAAGGTCGGATTGAATGTTTGCACGTTGATTTTTCTGATCCTGAAGGTGGTGCTGCTCTCGTTGTATTCGCCGAAGTTTGTCGTTGGCACTCTCAAACTCTTTGGCCTCAGTTGTCCTATTGTATCGTTTCTGGAGACTGAATGCAAGCTCTTTACCAGCTTTAGCAATATCAAACCCGCCATTGGCCTGTCTGATAATTTCTTGGGCTAGATCCCCGTCACCGGTTACTTCTGGGAGGAGTTCTTGGAGGGACAGATGATAACTTTTTGGACGGAGAAACTGGGATAGCTCACTTCGGTCGACCGTTTTTCCTCCGATCCGGCATTCAGCCCGCCGATCTTGCACGTCCACATGAAGTGTTTGGTTGCCAAAACAGAGATCCGCAGTTGCATGTAGGTGGACTGCACGGCCAGCGCTGGGTAGAAGCAGTCCGTTCAAAGCATTGGCGATCGTCGTCTTTCCTGCTCCATTTGGTCCAAATACGATGTTGAGATGTGCAGAAAGATCCGAGAGGGAAAGATCAAAATTTGAACCGTACATCCGGTCGACCCGCATCTCCTTGAAGAATAGTGATTCAGTCATTGTCTTCTTTCTGGGCCAGGAGTTCATCAAGAAGAAGTAACGCCTGCTGGTTCACCAGTCTGGCAAGCGTCTCTGGGTCGGGTTCTTTTTCACCAAGGGTTTTGAATCCGGTGCTGCTATATACCGTCTTTGCGGCGTCATGCGCATCATTGAGTAAGGCATGATCGTCAGTGTTTTCGAGCTTCAGGAGCCACCGTGCGAGTATACCTGGTGGATCATTTTTAAGCTGTGCAATCTCCTGCAGATCACGGTTTGGTGCGGTGTTAATGGAAACTTTATCAATGGCAATACTGCATTGATTGACTTGTCGATCATAGCTGTCGGTGTTGGCAAGTCCTTCGGTGGACAGTGTGCGGTGTAACCGCGTTTGTCCCTCAAGTATCAGTCGGCAGGAGAGATACTGGAGCAGAGGATAATTCTTGGTCAGCTCTGTGGTAGATTCTTCAAGCTGCTCCACTATGGAGGTGTGTATATCCCCGATCTTCTCTCGACCTGATACATCAATCACAATCTCTTCATAGCGTACGGATGCCAGCGGGAGTTGCTCAGCCTGAATATGATTATCATCATCAATCGTAATCATCCATGGGCCATGAGTACCAGGCTCACCGGGATCCAATGGTTGGGGGGATCCCGGATACAGGACCGGAGCCCTGTGATCTTCATGAAGTTTGGGGGCGTGTACATGCCCAAGTAACCATAGGTCGACGGGGTGAGCATCTAGGTCTCTTTTGGCTAACGGGGCGAACTTGTCCTGACTCTCCAGAGCTCCGTGGACAATTCCGACCGTAAAATATTCACTCTGCGGCAGGTTGAAAATATCCAGAGGAGACTGATCATAATGGGCACTGGGGAAGGACCAGCCGACGCAACGAAGAGATTGACCAGAGCCGGTCTCCAGTATTTTTTCTTCCCAGGTTTCGCCCTGCCCGAGCAATGTAAGATTATCATCAGGCACTGATTCAGCGAGCCGGGGAAGGACTTCGTGGTCGTGATTTCCTGCGACTGCGACTACAGGAATATTATATTGGCTCAGCCTGGAAATTTCGCCTCGAAGTGCTCCATAGGCTTCGAAGTAAGAATTGTTGTTGTCGGCCATATCTCCCGTCAGAATCACGGCATCAACATCATTGTCAATGGCTTCTGTAACGGCTCGTCTCCAGACGGCACGGACCGATAATGATGATTCGTCAGTAGGAACCCTGGATGGATAACGCCCCAAGTGGGCATCACCAAGACAAAGAAGTTTGATCAAAGCATTTAGGGGGTACTTCAAGGGCGCAATATAGTGATCTGATTCGTACCATAGTTAAGAAACTGGAGCTTGGAGAGTTCCAGCTTTTGGGAAAGGGATTATTTGGACACTAGGTCATTGTCAATGAATCTGACTTCAAGGGATCAGGCGGATTTGCATGGTGAAAATGGAAAGGCCCGGCAGATGGCCATGCGGATCCTCGTGCGAATGTTGCCGGTCTTCGGGGCCCAAAAATTTCTGGATATCACTGCTGCGCACATTGACAGCTCGCTGTTCCAGGGGGATGCAACGCTTGAATATGCAGAGAGGCTATCAGGTTGGGGAGCGAAGGTAGTTGTTCCGACAACCCTGAATGTGAGCGGGGTAGACGAACATGGATGGAAACGTTGGGCTGTGCCTGCGGATTGGGCGGAAAAAGCCCGAAGGCAGATGGTTGCCTATCAGTCCATGGGATGCAAGCCTACCTGGACCTGTGCTCCGTATCAGGAAAGTGAACGTCCAGTTCTCGGACAGCAAGTGGCATGGGGAGAATCCAGTGCTGTCGTATTCGTTAATTCAGTTTTGGGGGCGAGGACAACACGTTATCCCGATCTTCTGGATATATGTGCGGCGGTTACAGGTCGCGCTCCGGCAGCAGGCCTGCATCTGGAGGAGAACCGGCGAGGGCAACTGCTCTACCACCTCAGAGGTATTCCGCCCACTCTTCTGGAAGATGATAGTTTTTATGGAGTATTGGGGCATCTGATTGGCATGGATGCCGGAGAATTTGTTCCAGTGATCGAAGGACTGGATGTAGTTCCAGGCGAAGATAACCTGAAAGCGCTGGGGGCGGCAATGGCATCCGCGGGGACAGTCGCGCTTTATCACATCATTGGAGTTACTCCCGAGGCTCCTAATAGGAACACAGTATTTTGTGGAAAGCCTCCCCTTCGCAGCACGGCGATCACAATGGACATGTTGCGCACCGTGCGCAAGGAATTAACCACGACAGATAACGACCAACTGGATATGATTGCTCTGGGGAGTCCTCACTTTTCTTTGAATGAGTTTGCTTTGTTGTCAAAACTTGTAAAGGGGAAATGCAAGCATGAGCGGGTCCAGTTTTTGATTACTGCAAGCCGCGTGGTTCGTACACTTGCAGACAGGGCAGGGTATCTGGAGGTGATCAGGCGTTTTGGAGGAACTGTGACGGTTGATACATGCATCCTGACCAGTCCGATGCTTCCCGATTCCATCAATGTGTTGATGACGAATTCCGCGAAATATGCCTATTACGCGCCTGGGTTGTTGGGAACCCGTGTGGTGTACGGATCACTCGAAGACTGTGTCCAGTCAGCCATGTTGGGTAGAATTGAAATCGATTCAGCGCGATGGGACATGTAATACACGGGACGGTGCTGGTAGAGGGGGGTGGTTCCGGTCCGCTTCTGGTGAGCGATACACCGCTTAGTTTCTGGGGCGGCTACAACCAGT
>JAPPBZ010000161.1 GCA_026702635.1 Bacteroidota bacterium | reverse complement strand
TGCTTTTCATCGCCTTTTTTTTTTTTTTTGCGGTATTGGCGCAGGCACCTGCCAATCATTTAGAAGGAAGTTGGCGCATTGTATCCCAGCGTTCTGTTTACCCCGATACGGTAATCATCACGCTCAATGTTCCACCATCAATAAAAATTCTGAATTCCACGCATTTTTCCTGGGGATATCAGTCAGCCAACGGTGCAGAAGTTCTGGCCGGAGGAGGAAGATATACCTTGGAAGATGACACCCTGTATACGGAGTACCTGGAGTACCATACCAGTGAAGCCTTGGTTGGTGTAGCTCTTCGTTTTTCTGCTCGTGTTGTCGGCGATCTTTGGTACCATGTGGGTGAATTTCCAAGTGGATATCGCTTGGAAGAGGTTTGGCGTCGGATCGAGTAACCTACAGCAACCAGTGATCAGCTGTGATTGCGGCGACTAGGATTGGTACATAAATAATACTGGCCAAGAGCACTCGGCGTGCCTGCGTGGCAGTCTGTTTTTGGTGAAATCCGACTGAGGGCCAGATAAAACCAATCCCTGCAGGAATGATGATTGCCAGATAGATCCATCCGGTGTAATCCAGGAGGGGTAATAGAAGGCTGGTCCCCAGTAACAGGACACTGTAGGCGAGGATTCGGTGAGCTGTTGCCTTTGCTTCAGGATTTTTAGCGGGGAGCATCGCATGGCCTCCGCGTGCATAATCTTTACGATACATCCAGGCAAGAGCCAGAAAGTGAGGGATTTGCCAAAGTGCAAACATCCCAAAAAGGATCCAGCCAGCAGTGCCAACCGTTCCCGTGGCAGCTGTATATCCTCCCAGAGCAGGTAGCGCTCCGGGGATCGTCCCAATCAGGGTGTTGTAGGTCGTGCGGCGTTTGAGCGGGGTATAGGCAAACAGATATAGAACAATGGTCAATGCCGCCAGAAGCAGTGTCGTTAGATTTACCCACCAAAGCAAAGTGAGTCCAGTGACCACCAGTATAATTCCAAAAACAAGTGCAATCCCCGCGTTGATTCGCCCGGAAGGCAGTGGCCGCTGGGCAGTGCGGCGCATCAGCGCATCATTATGTCGCTCGATGTAGTGATTCAGTACGCCGCCCCCAGCACTCGCAAACGCGGTTCCGGCCAAGGTCAGTAGCAGTAAGGTCGGACTTGGACTTCCAGTTGTGCCTAAAATGAATCCGGCCAGCGCAGCCAGTACGACTTGGAAAGTAATTTCTGGCTTGACCAACTCCCAGTAATCTTGGAGAGTCGAAATCGGGCCTGCCCCTGGCCGCAGAAGACGGAGTTCCGCAGCTTCTTCGGAAAGAAAAGTATTACTGTTCACCTTTCACCCTCAAGGTTCCAAGCATCACGCAAGCGCAACTGCCCATTAGAATCGTTCCAACTACCAGATGAGAAGACGAAAGTATAACCTGGACTAAACTCCGGGCACCTTGCCCGGAATCGAAAAGAAGTACAGTCAGAGTAACCATCCCCAGAACCATTTGTACGCCCAGACTGATCAACATCCACCAAGCTCCGCGATTCAGGATTGGTTTGTCATTAAAGTACTCTCGGATATTTCCGCAGGTCACAATGACTAAAGATAATGCAACAACACTTCCCGAAGCATGAATGGTCACGAAAATCAGGTCCACGCCGTCACCGGGATGCCGGAGTAGGGCGCCCAGAAGAATTTGTATATAGACGGCTGCCGCGGTAGCGATTGTCAGAGCGCGCAGGCGGCTGATTTTCGGTGAACCCTCAATAGAGTGCTTGAGCCATGTCCGCGAATTAAACAGTGTCAGGGCCGCTGCGGTACAGAAAAAAAGCTGTGCTCCCATTGCGTGGACCACTGCCAGATCCATAGAGGTCCAGATTACGCGGAGTCCCCCAAGGATTCCCTGTATAACTACGAGGCCAACTGCGGATACAGCTACAATCCGAACCCAGCGCCGTGAATCTGCTATCAGGGTCCATAGAGCAAGCCCAACGACCCATAATCCTACCAGGGCTCCCAGCAACCGGTGTCCGTGCTCCGCCAAAATAGGACCAACCTGCCACCATCGTGCATCTGGATCTTCAGGATCACTGTATCCTGTGGCAAGTGGATCATAAGAGCCGAATGAAGTAGGCCAGTCTGGAACAGCAAGGCCAGCCTCAATACTGGTTACCACGCCTCCCCAACTGACCAGTATGAGGCAAAGAACCAGTCCACTTGCGGCGTAGTGATATCGCCAACGGGGAGACAACGTACTTGAGGATGTAACCATGATCAAAAAAATCCAACCCTAGGCAACCCAAACGACTATTATTCTGTTCCACTGCGATGAACGCTGAAATGACCCATGGGAACACTCATTGAATCAATTTCTGGAATCAGGGGGATCTATGGTGCTGGTCTGGATGAACGGGTCCTCGTACGCTACAGCCTAGCTTTCGGTACATTTTGTTTGAATCAGCCGAATCGGCTTCCTCGACGCGTTGTCGTAGGTCGGGATGCACGTGTCTCGGGAGAGGCATGTTCTCAGATTGTTATAGCAACACTCCGCAGTCTTGGAATTGAAGTGATTGATATTGGGTTGGCTCCCACGCCAACAGTTGCAATGGCCGTCCTGTTCGAAGAGGCGCGTGGAGGGATCGTATTGAGCGCCTCTCACAACCCTGAGGATTGGAATGCGCTGAAACTGCTCAATGAGAAGAGCGAGTTCTTGTCACCGGAAGAGGGGAGGATCGTGATGGATATGGCACAGCAGCCAGAAGCGCCAATGCATCGGGAGGTTCAGCCAGGGGAGATACGTACCGCCGAATATATTTCGAGGCATATTGATGCGATCCTAGACCTGCCATACTGTCAGCCGGATGCCATTGAAGCCATGGGCTACACGGTTGTGGTGGATGGGATCAATTCGGTCGGTGCATTGGCATTGCCACCGCTATTGAAGCGGTTAGAGGTGAAGGACGTCCAGCTGATCAATGGTGAGGTTACGGGTCGGTTTGCTCACCCGGCGGAGCCGCTGCCTGAGCATTTGCAGGAGACGATGGAGTATGTTCGGGAAATGAATGCCGATCTGGGACTGGTGGTAGACCCAGATGCAGACAGACTGGCCCTGATTGATGATCAGGGGAACTATGTGAGCGAAGAATTGACGCAGGTGATTGCCGCGGACTTCCTGTGGCAGAGGCGCAGTGGATCCTATGCCACCAACCTGTCTTCATCCCGTGCAATCGACGATGTGGCAGCACGCTACGGAATGCCCGTGTACCGGTCCGCGGTGGGAGAAATTAATGTCGTGAAGATGATGCAGCAATATGGGGCCATTCTTGGCGGAGAAGGCAATGGAGGAGTGATTTTGCCAGATCTCCATTATGGACGGGATGCACTCGTAGGCACCGCGATCATCCTTCAGCACCTGGCTGAACAGAAGATGCCGCTCTCAGAGTATCGGCGCTCCTTACCCCAATATGTGATTTCGAAAAACAAAATCACGGTGTCAGATCCAGATGAGGTGCTTCGGCGGTTTGCCTCGCGGCATGCGCATGAGGATATTTCAACTGTAGATGGGGTGAAAATAAACCTCCCAAGTGGCTGGGTTCATGTTCGCAAGTCCAATACCGAGCCGATCGTGCGTATTTATGCGGAGGCATCCAGCGAGCGTGAGGCAAGTGATCTTGCCAGGTGGTGCATGGACGATATCGGGTCGGACAAAAAAAGTTAGGGGCGAAGCCTGATGGCCCCGCCCCCCTTCGGACTGTGTGAGAATTTGGGTTAGAAGCCCATTCCTCCACCCATACCACCCATGCCACCGCTGGGATCAGCATGATGATCTCCACCACCTGCAGCGGGCTTCTCGGGACGATCAGCCACGACCGTTTCGGTCGTCAGCAATAGTCCACTCACGGAGGATGCATTCTCCAGAGCAGCGCGCACAACTTTGGTGGGATCAATCACACCAGCACTAACGAGAGTCTCATATTCTTCCGTGCGGGCATTATAACCAAAGTCCCCTTTCCCTTCCTTGACTTTCTGAGCAACAATAGAGCCTTCAACTCCAGCGTTGATGGAGATCTGGCGAAGTGGCTCTTCAAGGGCACGACGGACGATATTGACACCGATTTTCTGGTCCTCGTTGTCCGCGGCAGCCTCATCAAGTGCATCGATCGATCTGATCAGAGCAACGCCACCACCAGGAACGATTCCCTCTTCGATGGCTGCACGTGTCGCATGTAATGCATCTTCAACACGAGCTTTTTTCTCTTTCATCTCCGGCTCGGTTGCTGCACCGATCTTGAGAACAGCAACACCGCCACTTAATTTGGCAAGCCGCTCCTGCAGTTTCTCACGATCATAGTCACTTGTGGTTGACTCAATCTGCTGTCTGATCTGGTTTGTGCGGGCCTTGATCTGATCCGAGCTACCTGCACCATCTACGATGACAGTGGTATCTTTGTCAATCACAACACGCTTGGCTTTCCCTAGGTAATCCAAAGTTGCATTTTCGAGGCGATAGCCTTTTTCTTCGCTGATGACAGTGCCTCCCGTAAGGATTGCAATGTCTTCCAGCATTGCTTTTCTGCGGTCTCCAAAGCCAGGGGCTTTGACAGCAGCGACACGCAAGGTGCCACGCAGCTTGTTCACGACCATCGTTGCAAGTGCTTCTCCTTCGACATCTTCAGCAATCACCAGAAGCGGAGCGCTGGTCTGTGCAATTTTCTCTAGGATTGGGAGCAGATCCTTCATGGCGGAGATTTTTTTGTCGAAGATGAGCAGGTGCGCATCCTCAAGGACGGTCTCCATATCATCAGGATCGGTCACGAAGTAGGGAGACAGGTATCCGCGATCAAACTGCATTCCCTCAACCACATCTAGGGTTGTTTCTGTGCCGCGGGCCTCCTCGACGGTGATCACACCATCTTTACCAACGCGCTCAAAAGCATCTGAAATCAGGGTTCCGATGGCCTCGTCGTTGTTGGCGCTAATGGCACCGACCTGGGCAATCTCGTTGCGACCTTCAATATCGCGGCTCTGTGAGCGGAGATGATCCACAACCTGGCCGACGGCTTTGTCGATACCACGCTTCAGGTCCATTGGGTTGGCACCGGCTGTCACGTTCTTGAGACCAGCGGTCATGATCGCCTGAGCGAGAACAGTGGCCGTTGTGGTTCCGTCGCCTGCGACGTCACTGGTCTTGGAAGCAACTTCCTTGACCATCTGGGCACCGACATTTTCGAGCTTGTCTTCGAGCTCAACTTCTTTGGCGACGGTTACACCGTCTTTGGTAACGGTCGGTGATCCGAATTTTTTCTCGATAATAACATTGCGGCCTTTGGGGCCAAGAGTGACTTTGACAGCACCCGCGAGTTGATCAACACCACGCTTGAGGGCACCTCGTGCGTCAGCGTCAAAAATAATTTGCTTTGCCATGAGTTTAAAAAGAGTTTAAGATTTATGTATAAGGATTCGTTACTGGATAATGCCGAGGATATCGCTCTCTCGCATGATCATGTAATCCTGGTCGTCAAGTGTGACCTCGGTTCCAGAGTACTTTCCATACAGAACGACATCACCGGCTTTGACGGTCATGTCAATTTTGGTGCCGTTTTCAACACGGCCTGGACCGACAGCCAAGACGACTCCCCGTTGGGGTTTTTCTTTCGCCGTGTCTGGAATGTAGAGGCCGCTGGCAGTCTGCTCTTCAGCATCTTGCGCCTGTACGACCACACGATCACTGAGTGGTTGAATTTTCATGATTGGTAAAAGGTTAAGTTGTTGATTAGGAAGTAAAGTTTCGGTTGTTAGCAATCTCTCTAAGTGAGTGCTAACAGAAATGCAGCAGGCTTATCTTTGTAGAGTTACATTATGTACATGCTTCAAACAAGATGCATTGTGCATTCAGGTGAGGCGACAGCGCAAACTGTATGCCATGCTGAATTGTGGCAAAATTATCCGTATATAAGTGCCAAGCTGTCCAGGTGACCACAAAGATAAGGACAAAGTGACGTAATGAAAATTCGTATAAGCGGGACTGCCTGGGTAGGATCTCTCTTTCTGATGGCGATTTTGCCAGCGCTGGCTAGTATCTCTCCATGGGTCAGTGAGCCACTGCAATTGGCATTGATGCACATATTTGATCCGTTCTGTCACCAGATCAGTGAACGCTCTCCCCATGTTGATGGTGCTCAATTGGCCGTCTGCCACCGGTGTTACGGAATCCTGATCGGTCTAGTTGTAGGGCCCATTGTTGCTCTGATTTGCCGGGGCTGGAGTGGCAGGAATGCACGTGTATTCGTGATTGCATCCCTAGTGCCGCTGGCATTGGATTGGGGACTGGAGGTCTTGGATATTTGGCACAATTCGGCGGGAAGTCGCTTTCTCACAGGAGCAATTT
>JAPPBZ010000299.1 GCA_026702635.1 Bacteroidota bacterium | reverse complement strand
TTAGATTTTCACGGCGTATTTAGTGCTACACCAGATGGAACTGTCACACTTCTTGAAGCAGGGCTTAGCCGACCAAACGGATTAGCCTTTTCGCCAGATGAGAAAACGCTTTATGTCGCAAATTCAGATCCAGAAAACGCGATCTGGATGGCGTACGACGTCTTGCCAGATGGCGGGATCGAAAATGGACGAGTCTTTTTTGACGCGACCAGTCTTGTCGAAGATGGACTTTCTGGTTTACCTGACGGCTTAAAAGTAGACTTAGCTGGGAATCTATTCGCAACAGGACCAGGTGGAGTCTTGGTGTTCAACCCAGAGGGAGTTCATCTTGGTACCATCAATACAACTCAGGCAACAGCCAACTGCGCTTTTGGAGATGACGGGAAGGTCCTGTATATCACTGCAGATGGGTACTTATTACGAATCCCACTGCTTACCGAGGGTGCGATCCTCTGAGATTGATTGCAATTCGGATAGCCGTGATTCTGCTTTCAGAGTGTGCAGCGCTTTCGGCGATAAAACAATTGGTAGCGACCTTTACGCCGCCCGTATCTATCATGCCAGGAGGTAAATAGGCTATTGTAGCTCCCTCGGCCATATTGTTTGACATGGACGGAGTCATTGTTGATTCCGAATACTTGCATGAAAAAGCGCAGGACATTGTATGTAGGCAATTTGGCCTAGATGTTCCCAAGACCGTGAACCCCCTATTCAAGGGATGGACAGAAGATCGGGTCTATGAATTCATTGCCGAACATTTTGGTACCGGGTCTACCACAGTTGGAAATCTTGTTAAAGCAAAACATGAAGCTTTCGCAAGCCTGTCGGATGAACTCCAACTGATGCCGGGTGCTCTGAGTCTTGTTCAGCTCCTGCATGAGCAGAGTATGCCCCTGGGCTTGGTAACTTCTGCCACAAAAGCTGATCAGGAAAGAGCATTTACAAAGTTTGGACTAGCTCCCTATTTTTCGTCAGTCACAACGATTGAAGATGTTCACCTGCCAAAGCCGGATCCCCAACCATATCTGATCACTGCTGCTCGTTTGGACGCACCTGCCGAGGAATGTATTGTGATTGAGGATTCGAAATACGGAATCCTCAGTGGACTACGAGCGGGATGCCATGTCCTGGGACTAACGACCACATTCCCCCACCAAGCCCTGCAGGACGCCGGCGCGCACGCTGTATTCCGTTCCATTGCGGAGATTGAAGTATATCTTAGAACCCTTCTCTCTCCAACAAGTCATGAAGCCCAATCCGCTTGAGATCATTGCACAAACCATCGTCAGTCCTAGCCTTGGAAAGGAACAGCCTAAAACTAAACCGATTGAGTCAATGTGGCGCATCAGCATCTGCTTTTTAGTCATCGCTTTATGTGGTTGCGCTTCCAATCAAAACCCTACGGATAGCGAAGATTCTTATAGGGACTGGTCAGTATATCTAGGTGATGCCACGAGTAGTCACTACTCTACCCTTGATCAGATCAATCAGGACAATGTGGCTGAACTCGCGTTGGCCTGGGTCTACAACTCGGGTGACGCCGACAGCACAGGCCGTACTCAAATACAATGCAACCCCATTGTCGTGGACTCAATCCTATATGCCACTTCACCAGGATTGAAGACATTCGCTTTGAATGCGGCAACTGGAGAGGAAATCTGGCGTTTTGATCCGTTTGATGCAGGCGCAGTAGCGGAGGGTCCCGGAATTAATCGAGGTGTGGCCTATTGGGAAGGGAATGACGACCATGAATCCCGTATTCTCTATTCCGCCGGATCTAGAATATTCGCATTGAACGCACTTACCGGAGAGCCAATTCTAACATTTGGCGAAGCAGGGTCGGTTGATTTACGCAAAGATCTTGGGCGTGATGTGACAGGCTTGGCCGTATCCGCACGAACTCCTGGGATTATTTACCGACATCTATTGATTCAGGGGACCTCCCTATCAGAGGGAATTCGCTCTGCACCTGGCCATATTCGGGCATATGATGTACGAACAGGAGAGGTGGTTTGGACCTTCCGTACCATCCCGCACCCTGAGGAGTTTGGATATGACACATGGCCAGCAGAGGCATACTTGTACAGTGGGGGTGCGAATGCATGGAGTGGCTTGAGCCTGGACAAAAAACGGGGAATGGTCTTTCTACCCACGGGGTCAGCAGCTTTTGATTTTTGGGGTGGTAATCGTATTGGAGAAAATCTTTTTGCGAATTCCGTCCTGGCATTGGATGCCATGACGGGCGAACGTAAATGGCATTTTCAGACAGTACACCATGATATTTGGGATCGTGACCTGCCCGCTGCTCCTAATTTAGTTACCGTTACGCATGAAGGGCACAGTATTGATGCCGTCGCACAGGTCACGAAAAGCGGACATGTCTTCCTTCTGGATCGGAAAACGGGGGTCCCTCTCTTTCCGGTTGAAGAACAAGAATTCCCACCCTCAGATCTCTATGGTGAAGAGGCGTGGCCAACCCAACCAATTCCATTAAAACCCCCTCCATTTGCACGTCAGCGGTTTGATGAAGAGGATATCACAGACATCTCGCAGGAATCTCACGACTATGTGCTGGAGCGTTTTCGTCAGGTTCGCTCGAACGGACAGTTTGTACCTCCAAGTGTAGAGGGGACGATTATCTACCCTGGATTTGATGGTGGCGCAGAATGGGGCGGCGCTGGATATGATCCGACCACGGGCATACTCTATGTCAACAGCAACGAAATGCCATGGATCCTGACAATGGTTCCACTCAACCCGGACAATGCCGCTACGGGTGCGGGTTTATATGCACGCTACTGTGCTGGTTGTCACGGACCTAAATTGGAGGGATCCAGTGGCGGTGAGATGCCCGCCTTGACGGGTCTGGAATCCCGAATGACAAAAGATGATGTAAAGAATCAGATCGCACAAGGGATCGGATTTATGCCTTCGTTTGGCTTTCTGAAATCAGACGAGGTATCTGCTATTACTGATTTCTTATTTGGTGAAGCAGATCATACCCCAAGCGACACGATCCAAGTCACGGATCCTCAACTGAGTAATTTCTTCGCCGGTTCTCCATACGGACACACTGGCTACAACCGATTTTTTGATCAGGACGGTTATCCGGCAGTCAAACCGCCGTGGGGGACATTGAACGCAATCAACCTGAACACAGGTACGATTGACTGGTCGATTCCACTTGGTGAATTCCCCGAATTGACGGCCCAAGGTATCCCGCAAACCGGAACGGAAAATTATGGTGGCCCGGTAATTACTTCAGGTGGTTTGATTTTTATTGCCGCAACCAAGGACGAACGCTTTCGGGCGTTCAACAAAGATTCGGGGACTCTGTTATGGGAAACCCAACTTCCTGCGGGAGGCTATGCAACACCCGCGACGTATGCGGTTAACGGGAAGCAATACGTGGTCATCGCCGCAGGTGGCGGGAAGATGGGGACAAAGTCAGGGGATGCGTATTTGGCATTTGCTTTACCGGAATAGTTGAAGTGATGAGGACTGTCTCACGATTGAGTAACAGTGATTTCAACATCGATTCTGAAATTTCCCCTCTTGCTTTGCCCTCCTCTTTTTGGCATGCGTTTGTACAGTCTTGCAACTTTCACGGGTCTATGTTCAGCCCCAACGGTTCTTTAACTTCCTGATCTCCACAACAGAGTACCTAGGTTGAAACATTTTTTATACGGCGTAGAGGAAGGGCCAATTACGCCTCCAGTGGGGACTAGA
This sequence comes from Bacteroidota bacterium, assembly GCA_026702635.1. GTDB lineage: Bacteria > Bacteroidota > Rhodothermia > Rhodothermales > Bin80 > Bin80. Next base: position 2,730 of record JAPPBZ010000299.1, on the reverse strand, counting down.
TCGTACTCAACACGATTCGATCGAAATCACTGATCTCGAATTTAGTAACTTCTTCGCCAGCCCTCCGTAAAGGAACACCGGTTACAACCGATTTATTTACCCGGCTGATTACTCGGTAGCCAAGCGCCCAAGGTGGACCTGACCGCGGACACAGTTGACTGGTCTCTGCCACTTGATAAATGTCTCGAGTTGACGGACAAAACGTATCCTGCGAACAGATACGGAATATCCTGGTGGCGAGGAAATTGCTTCAGATGGCCTGATTTTTGTTGCCAGAAATGGTAGAACGGTGGGGGCAAGGTTCGGGGCGTGTATCTGGCATTGGCTTTGCCTGAGTGACACAACTCAAACCGGTTGGCTGCTGAGCGAGATAGGAGAAAAAAAAACGAGCCTTGGGGACCCAAACCCCCAAGGCTCTCACCACTAAACCTAATGGTAAAAGATAGTGCATCGGGACATATTTTAAATACAAGAGACGCACGCCAACGACAATTCTTTATCGTTGAACATTCAATCCCGCTTCAATTCACCTTCAAGACCCCGGTTGTTTTGAGCTAAGATGCAGGCAAACGGCGGATTCGAATATTCCGAAACCACACCGGATCACTATGATCCTGAAGACAGATATGCCCCACCTTCGTCATTCCATAGTCGGGCATGTCAATCCATTTGCTTTCGGCAATAGAGGCTTTCCACGCATCACTCCATAGCTCATAGGAGACGATCTTTTCACCGTTGAGCCAATGCTCAACCTTTGCTCCGTCAACAACAATACGAGCTTGATTCCACTCTCCGACCGGATTGACTACATCCGCTGATGGGGCATGCATATCATAGTTTGCTCCCGCGTGACGATCTGCGCCCTCCTTGGCGTCGGGGTGTGCGTCATTATCCAGAATCTGATATTCCGGACCGGTACGCCAGGGGTAATCATGTGCCTCAGATACCCTGAACATGATACCACTGTTGCCCGCAGGGGAAATTTTCCACTCCAGTTTCAACTCGAAATTCTCATACTGCTCTATCGTGATAATATCACCACCCTCTCCCTCACCCGAAAAGTGTAGTGTCCCATCTTCACCAACCTGCCACGCGCCGGGAATCCCTTCGCCCCCGTAACGTCGCCACTCGTCAGCACCAAGTTCCTGCCAGGAAGTATCCGGTGTTACGGCTTCATCAGCTGCTTCTTCCGAAGCTTGTGCCGAAGTGGAATGCGTTACCATAAAAAGTGCACCAGTCACTGTACCGGCTGCAATTAACCGCGTCATCATTGTAATCGAGGGTTTGTTTAATAATGTTACTCCGTTTGCGTTTCTGCAGATTTATTGTAATCTGCAACTTTGTCATCAAATAGCAGAACGAAGGCCAAGGAGAACACGAACGTTGCAACCGCAAAGATTGTCCAGAATGTACCCCAACCAGCGATATCTAGCTGTCCGTTGTCTCCAAACGTATTTACGTAGGCACCACTTAATTGAGTTCCCAAGAAGAACCCGATTCCCTGGGTAAGGAGAACGAGCAGTCCCTGCACTTGACCGCGGACTTCGGGGGCGGTTTTCTTATCAATGTAAATCTGCCCGGTAACGAAAAAGAAATCGTAGCAGATCCCGTGAATCAGAATTCCAATCATGATAAACCAGTACATCTCCACGCTGCCCCCTAATGCGAAGATTGCAAAGCGGGCAACCCAAGCCAGCATGCCAAGAAGAAGCATCCACTTCACTCCCAGGCGGCGGAAGAAAAATGGAATCATGAGCATAAAGAAAATCTCGCTCACCTGCCCCCATGCCATCTCCCCACTAGGGTTGGCAAAGAGATTTGTGCCCGTAAAGACCTCCGCATTAACTTGAGAAAAATACAGTGGTGCGTAAGGGAAATACGTTCCGAACGCAATGAATATGAGCATTGCTGCCGCAAGGAAGACCACAAAAGACTTGCTCTTTAGTGCATTAAATGCATCAATACCAGCGATCTGCTTCCATGAGGTGGACTGCCCTCTTGACGGTGGTGGTGTGTAAGGAAGTGTAAAACTATATAGTCCAAGAAAGAGCGCGGCGCCTCCTCCGATATAGAGCGGAGTCGGAGAAGCATCTGCCTGGAGAACATATCCCATAAATAATCCAATGGCAGCCCAGCCAATCGTTCCAAAAACACGAACCACCGGGAATTCCTTTTCCTGATTCTTCAGATGATGAAAGGCCAGCGAGGCCGTAAGTCCAAGGGTCGGGAAGTAGCAGAGTGCATGTAACCCCAATAGTGGAAGGAAGAGATTCGTCCCGGCAGCCGATGGCATCATGCACATGGCAGCGCCAGCAATCAGCATGAGTACGCCCAAAAGCTTTTCCGAATCGAAGAAGCGGTCCGCCACCATCCCGAGGAAAAATGGCCCAATAATGCAGGCAATCGGCCCAAGAGCATAGGCTAACTGAATCCAGTCTCCAATCCCCTCCGCACTCATATAATTGCCCAAGGTGGGCGCCCAAGCTCCCCAAATAAAGTACTGCACAAACATCATTACGCTAAGGCGTGCAACAAGTCCTACATTCATCTCAAATCTCCTGTTGATTGACAGATAAAAGAAACGCCGCAGGATCGGTGATCGTACGGCGTTCGAGATACACAGAAACAACCATCCCAACTACGGGATACTGATTCGATCCGTGCTAATATAATCAAGATTTCAATTAATTCTGAGCCTCAATAAATTCTTCCACGCGACTAACGCTGGCT
>JAPPBZ010000102.1 GCA_026702635.1 Bacteroidota bacterium | reverse complement strand
CGCCGGCTACGACTGGCCACAGTTCCAGATACATCGGGGAGACCTTCAGCAGGTTCGGTGCGGTGCGCGGTGTGTGGCAGTTCTGCAGAGATGTTTCAGAAGTTGGACAAGGACGCGATTAATCAATTAGCCAAATTAGAGGGGGGAACAGAGGAGCAGAATACGTTTGACGATGTTCGGCTCAAATGGAGTAAAGATGCCCTCAAAGAACTCCGAACGATCCCCGATGGCTATCAGATGCGCCGTGCGAAAGCACAGATCGAAAAGCGTGCACGTGTACAGCGTATTCCAACTATAACTCTGGATATGGTACGTGGTGTGATTGCGGGGACTGCGGAAGAGTTGCAGAACCTTACTCCGGGGGGACACTTGAAGACTCCAGGAGAGCATGATGGTGGATCCCGGGATGCTCCAGTTCGAAAAGCCATGCGGGATTTGGTCCAGGATGGAGAATTCATGTGGGCACCGGACGCCCATGTGCGGCTGGAACGAGTTCCGGAGGGATTCATGCGTACACGTACCAAAGAACGGATTGAGGCAGTTGCACGTGAGCGCAAGACAGACCTGATCACGCTGGCGATTACGGAAGAAGGAATCAAGGAAGGATTGAAGCTGATGGAGGAGATGATTAAGGAGCAGGCGACGGAGGATTCGTGAAGAACTACAATGATATAGCGACCGATGGCGGTTCAGACGTAATGGGCCAGGTTGCCGAGCAGCATGATCGGCTTGGTCGACGTCTGAAGCGGATCGGGAGCATGATTGCGGTGATGAGTGGAAAGGGTGGTGTAGGCAAGAGTACCGTCACCGCATCCCTCGCGGATGCGCTGACCAGAAAGGGGATATGCACGGGTGTATTGGATGCAGACCTGAATGGCCCGTGTATGGCACGAATGATGGGGGTTCCAGATTTCAAGCCCTCTCCAAAAAATGGTTCGATGACGGCTGCCCGGAATGAATTCGGTATACCGGTGATGTCCATGGGGATGTTTCTGCCGGACGAAAGAACACCACTCGTGTGGGATGCAAACTCGCAGCGGGGCGCGTATACCTGGCGTTCCATGGTTGAGATGAGTGCACTGCGGGAGTTGCTTTCAGATACGGAGTGGGGAGATCTTGATGTGTTATTGATTGATTTACCTCCGGGAGCAGAGCGGCTTCAAAACCTGGTTGACCTGCTTCCGAATTTGGCAGGTGCCATCGTGGTCACAACGCCATCTGTTGTCGCGATGAAGGTGGTTGGCCGGTCTATTTCGATGGCGACAGACATTACAAATGTCGAGGTGGTGGGGATAATTGAGAATATGAGTGCGGTCGTTGGCCCGGCTTGCGGTCATCAGGATAAGTTTTTTGGCGAGACTTCCATGGTTGAGGATTTAGCAGCGGCACATGATGTCCCATATCTGGGGAAAATTCCTTTTGATCATCGGCTTGCAGATTGCCTGGATCATGGCCAATCGTACTTGCAAACCCATCGATCCAAACCCGCGGCCACTGCCATTTTGAGCATTGCCGAGCAGGTGTTTTCCTGGACCAAAACGAAATCATCATGAAATTTCTTTGTGTACCCTGTGATCAGCCGATGAATCTGCATTCGACGCATGGTCCTTTTGACGGTACGATGTCAATTGTGTATGAGTGCCCTTCGTGTGATGTACAAATGGCCATGTTGACCAATAAGGCGGAAACGCAGATGGTTCGTTCACTGGGAGTCAAGATTGGTGGCCGAACTGCCCCGGCAGAGCCTATGGAAACGCTGCGCTCCAGTCTTGCGGTGAGTCATGAGGAATCGGCCTCGGAGTCATCTTCCGGGGGGCGGTGTCCGTTCACGGGAGTCATCAGCGACGCGATGGCTGCAGCAGAACCTGAGGCAGGTATTCATTGGAGTCCGGAAGCCTTGACGCGTCTGGAAGCCATCCCATCCTACATCCAGCCGATGGTCAAGCGCAACATTGAGGACTATGCCCGTGACCGTGGGCTTTCCGAGATTGATGAGGGCGTGATGGATGCCATGAAAGGGCAACTTGGAATGTAGTCTGCAGACCGGGCGCCTTCATTCCCGGGCGTTCATCTCTATTTTGAGGTACAGTCCTTCGACGTATGGACAGGTAGTTATGAGTCCTCACTCCACCCAGAGTCAGAAAACAAGCCGGCTGCTCATGAATTCAGGGAAGGCATAAAGTATAAGAATTGGTGGTCAGGTGTCATCTGGGGACACAAGAAGGCGGGGATTGCAGAGCCCATCCTTTAATTCTCCTTTCTGGAGGTTTTGAATCATCGCCTCCAGCATTGATTGGAGCCATTCTGGATTTGGATCAAGTTCTGAGAGGACATGTCGGGCATGCTCAATGAGGCTTCGCCAGCTGTCATTTTCGGGAAAGAATGCTTTTCCGTATACCTGATTGGTCAAGAAATTCAGACGCAACTCAAAAAAACCGTGAAACCGTTCCAGTGCTGTTAACTCCCCTGCACTAAAGCAGCCATTGAAACGTGCACAGTCATCGGGATCTGGAACAGGTTTGAGGGTGTCTATTCCAGTCTCGCTGGGTACATAGATTTCCTCAAACCAGAGACGAGTCAACATTGCGGCAATCATCTCCGGCTGCGCGTGCCCTGAACAGGCCTTCCGGCACTTCTCACTTGTCAAAAACCCCAAAAAAACAACGACACGTTCACGGTCACGGGGAGGATTTGGAGTCAATGCGTCCACTTAGAAAGAAATTTCTGGTGCATCCTTCCACAGGTGAGGTCCCTCTGGTTTGAAATTTTTTGTAGCAACAAAATGCCACCCTTCATGAAAGTTGAGCTTGAATTTACCACCACCGTAACGTTGCCGAAGCCATTCCATGGGGTTCTCCAGTAGGTCGGTCATTTCGGAGAGAGGGGCACGCGCGAGCCCCTTGAATCGAACAGAGTTCATCCAGGGCTCTTGGACAAGAATCGTGATGGATGATGCTGCGAGTGCCTTCACAAATGCAGCTTCCAATTCTGCCTCTGTAGGATGCGAGTTTCCCCCGGCGATCAGGGCTTTGGTGATATACTTTTTGTAAAGCTCCCAGACCCAGTCCATGAAAGCGGGGTTTCGTGTGATTTTTCTGCCTAATTATAGGTAATTTTTGGTCAAGAACGCGTATATTCGCGTGTCTTCGCGTCTAAAAGCGTTCGTTGAAGGCAAAACCTTAATCAAACCAATTTTTCAATGCGAATTTCGGCAATTTTCACGCTTTTGATCTTTTTTATCGCTGCATGTGGTGGCGGTGCAAGTGAGACAGATGTGAGTCAGGAATCTGGTAGCGATGATGCTACGGAAACAGCGGAGATGACCCCGATGGGATCGGGTGGTGTTTCTGGATCTGTGATGTTTACGGGAACGCCCGCTGAGCGTACCCCCGTACGCATGAATGATGATTGTACAGATGAGCGCGATACGGAAGCGCTCAGTGAAGACCTTCTCGTTAATGAAGGTGCAGTTCAGAATGTGTTTGTGTATGTCAGTGCAGGATTGCCTGAAGGCTATGCGTACCCAACTCCATCAGAGCCTGCAGTCATGGATCAGGAGGGGTGCATGTATGTGCCTCGTGTGATGGGACTGCAAACCGAGCAAACGATTCGTATTGAGAACAGCGATCCATTCCAGCATAATGTCCATCCAGTTCCAGAAGAAAATCGTGGATTTAATGAGTCCACACCAGGAATTGGAGATTACTTGGAGAAAAGCTTTTTGGTACCAGAGGTGATGATTTCAGTCAAATGCGATGTCCACAGTTGGATGCAGGCCTACATTGGCGTATTGGATCATCCGTATTTTGCGACGACAGATGCAAGCGGATCTTTCATGATCTCAGGTCTTCCGGATGGAGACTATACGCTGACCACTTGGCACGAACAACTGGGAGAGCAGACGATGGCTGTGACGGTGGCAGAAGGTGCCATGGCTGATGCCTCGATCAGCTACCAGTAAAACAAGCTTTTCCGCTTATTAATCAGGTACGTACCTCATGGCAGAAGATCATTCTCATTCAGCCCATCAGGAGGGGTTCTGGCGTAAGTACTGGTTTTCGACTGACCATAAAGTCATTGGAATCCAGTATGGGATCACAGCGATGCTGTTTTTGCTGTTTGGATTTGGCCTCATGCTGCTTATGCGGTGGCAGTTGGCCTCTCCCGGCGTGGAAATCCCTCTCCTTGGGGCGCTCACACCAGAAATGTATAACCAGTTCGGTGCCATGCATGGTACCATCATGGTGTTTCTGGGGATTGTCCCGTTAGCGGTGGGGGCTTTTGGAAACTATGTAGTTCCATTGCAGATCGGTGCGCCGGATATGGCGTTTCCAAGGTTGAATATGGCGAGCTATCACTTCTATTTCTGGGGCGGAGTCGTCATGCTTGCCAGCTTCTTTGTGCCTGAGGGGGCCGCCAAAGCCGGCTGGACCTCCTATCCTCCACTCGCGAATATTGAGACGATGGGCCAGACCATGTGGCTCTGGGGGATGGTATTGTTGATTACATCTTCGCTACTGGGCGCGGTGAATTTCCTAGTGACGATTATTCAACTGCGCACGGAGGGGATGACCTTCTTTAAGATGCCTTTCTTTGTTTGGGCACAGTTTATCACCGCTTTCCTCTTGCTCCTGGCCTTTCCCCCACTGGAGGCAGCGGGCTTCCTTCAGTTGGCAGACCGGCTCCTCGGCACGAGTTTCTTTATGCCGAGCGGCCTCGTCACCGCAGATGGGCCATTGGAAGTTGCAGGTGGTGGAAGTCCACTTTTGTGGCAGCATCTGTTCTGGTTTCTGGCACACCCAGAGGTATATGTATTGATCCTCCCGGCAATGGGGATCGTGGCCGAAGTGTTAGCAAACAATACTCGGAAGCCGCTCTGGGGATACAAATTGATGATATACTCCCTCATATTCCTGGGATTCTTTTCCTTTATTGTATGGGCACATCACATGTTCATTACCGGAATGGGGACCACGATCAGTGCCTTCTTCCAGATAACGACGATGATCATTTCGATCCCCTCGGTCGTGATTTTGTCAGCGCTCTTCATTACACTTTTCGGAGGTTCTATCCGATTTAATGCCGCCATGTTGTTTGCCGTGGGTTTCGTACCGATGTTCGGGATTGGTGGACTTACAGGGCTTCCGCTTGGTTTGGCTCCAACGGATATTCCGTTGCACGATACGTACTATGTGATTGGACATTTTCACTACGTGGTTGCACCGGGGACTATCTTTGCACTCTTCGCGGGCATTTATTACTGGTACCCCAAAGTTACCGGGCGCACGCTGAATGAGACATTGGGTCGGATTCATTTCTGGGGGTCTATGATCGCGATGAATGGCATCTTCCTCCCGATGCTTCATCAGGGGATGGCTGGGATGTCACGGCGCCTGTTTGATGGTGGATTGACCTACAGCTTTACGGAAGGAGTCCTCCATTACAATTCGATTATGGCAGTGTCCGCCGTTGTCCTTCTCCTGTTTCAGCTCCCGTTTATCTATAATTTCTTGACGAGTGCCAAATGGGGCAAAAAGGTTACAAAAAGCAATCACTGGGAAGCAACGACGCTGGAATGGTCTGCTGCCCCGACTCCCCCGATCGGTCATGGAAATTTTGAGACCGTTCCTACGGTGTATCATGGGCCGTATGAATACAGCGTACCCGGTCATGAGCTTGATTATTGCCCTCAGGGAGTACCAATTCAACTTCCCGGCCACACTGATAAAACTGTCGAATCCTAAGTTATACCAATGCAGATTCCCTATGAGGTAACGGCACGTCCAGATACTGGCGTCAATAACGCGAAGCTGGGCATCTGGCTATTTTTGGCTTCGGAGATCATGCTCTTTGGGGGCCTGTTCGCTGCCTATATATTCCTAAGAATTGGCGCGGAAGCATGGCCAGGGATGATGATGTATGGTACGGATACGATGGCCGAACGTGCAGATCAGATCCTGAACGTGCCTCTGGCAACTTTAAATACAATGATCCTGATTGCATCCAGTGTCACCATGGTGATGTCCTGGGCGGCGCTCAAGATGGATCGATTTGATCGCTACAAGCTTTACATGGGACTCACAATCCTGTTAGCTTTGGGTTTCTTGGTCGTAAAGGCATTTGAGTATGGTGATAAGTTTGATCACCACTGGTATGCGTCAACGAATAATTTCCTTGGCGTCTACTTTGTGCTTACTGGATTGCACGCGATTCATGTCACCGGTGGGATCTTGGTGAATGCATACTTCTGGGGACCAGGGACGAAGATGTGGAAACAGGGAACACCGCGAGCGAAGGCTCACTTTACGAATCGAATCGAGGTTGCCGGACTGTACTGGCACTTTGTAGATTTGGTGTGGATATTCCTGTTCCCTATGATCTATTTGATTTAAGCAGATAAACGCGTTGAAATGGCCGAAGAAATGACTATGGAGGACATCAGGAGGCACGTAAAAGTGTATCT
>JAPPBZ010000334.1 GCA_026702635.1 Bacteroidota bacterium | reverse complement strand
GGAAATTCATCTGACACGGCATGGCGAGACGTCTGGATGCGTGCAGATGCAGCGGTTTGGGACACACTTTCGAACGTACTGCAGAAGGATCTCTCCGAGCCATCTCTGGCATGGACACTCTCCGACCTACTAGACAGTACGAATTGGGTATTCAGTGCCAGTAGCATGCCAATTAGAGACTTGCAAGCGTTTTTCCGGCGGGGTAAAGATGCTCCACGGGTTTTTGCGAATCGCGGTGCCAGTGGTATTGATGGCACTCTTGCCACGGCCGCAGGGATTGCCGAAGCTAAGCTTGGTTATGGGGCTGTCCTGTTAGGAGATTTGGCCATGCTGCATGATGTGAACTCACTGAACCTCCTAAGAGAGCGTGACGTGATTATCGTTGTGGTTAACAATAATGGGGGTGGTATCTTTCACATGCTTCCGGTTGCTCTGGGTCATGAAGAGTTTGAAAAAGTTTTAGGAACCCCCCATGGCATGGATTTTCGATGGGCTGCTGCACAGTTTCAGATTCCATATTCCTCGGTGGATTCCTGCGAGGAGTTTCGAGAGACCTGGCAATCTGCAGCATCTTCATCCGGCCCATATCTGATTGAAGTGCAAACGGATCGGGCACAGAATGCAGAGTTGCATAACGCTCTCTACCGCCTTGTCAGCGAAGCAGTTCGAAGTTCGATTTAGAATCATTGATTACGACTATGTCCAAAAAACAACACCACTTTACATACCGACCTATCGTCGAAGGCTCGATAGAATGGGAGAGTTGCGGCGACTACACGGATATTCTGTATGAGAAGGGAATTCCAGATACGGAAACGGCAGGAATTGCGAAAGTAACCATCAATCGCCCAGAGGTTCGGAATGCTTTTCGTCCACTGACTGTGGCAGAGATGCAAGATGCCTTCGCAAAGGCACGTGATGATTCATCCATTGGGGTCATCATTTTGACCGGAGAAGGGCCGGATGCGTTTTGCTCTGGCGGGGATCAGCGCATTCGGGGAGATCACGGATATACGGAGGAGGGCTCAGGAACTCAGCGTTTAAACGTTCTTGATCTGCAGAGGCAGATTCGAACTTGTCCAAAGCCTGTGATCGCCATGGTCGCAGGGTGGGCCGTGGGAGGAGGCCATGTCCTACATGTTATCTGCGATCTCACCATTGCCGCAGATAATGCCAAGTTCATGCAGACGGGCCCGAAGGTTGGCTCGTTTGATGGCGGTTATGGGGCAAGTTATCTTGCCCGTCACGTAGGTCAGAAAAAAGCCAGAGAGATTTGGTTTCTATGCCGGCCCTACAATGCTTCGGAAGCTTTGGACATGGGACTCGTGAATACAGTGGTGAAGTTGGATGACCTAGAGCGTACGACGGTACAGTGGTGCAGAGAAATTCTCATAAATTCAAATATTGCCATCCGAATGTTAAAAGCTGGATTTAATGCAGATTGTGACGGGCAGGCAGGCCTGCAGGAGTTGGCGGGGCATGCAACAATGTTGTTTTATATGACTGAGGAGGGGCAGGAGGGGAAGAATGCATACCTGAGTAAACGCCCACCAAACTTTGACAAGGACGGATACAAGCCATGAACGGCAGCTCGGTCTGTGCTTGGGTCTTAGCGTCTCGCCCGAAGACGCTACCTGTTGCAATCGCTCCTGTTCTTGTGGGATCTGCAATGGCATGGGACGACGGCGGCTTCAATTTTGGTGTCGCCTTGATTACAGTGGTCTGTGCACTCCTGATCACGATTGGGACAAACCTCTGCAATGACTATGCTGACTTTATGGGCGGCGCGGATACGAAGAATCGGAAAGGTCCTACACGCGTCACCCAGGCTGGCTTAATCGCTCCCCATCATGTCAAGGTCGCTACGATTGTGGTGTTTTCCCTTGCAACAGCTCTGGGAATGATTTTGGTCTATCGGAGTGGTTGGGGGATTCTTATCATTGGTCTTGCATCAATCCTGGCCGGGATACTTTATACAGCCGGCCCATGGCCGTATGGTTACAAAGGACTGGGAGATCTATTTGTCTTGATTTTCTTTGGCCCTGTCGCTGTTGGGGGGACCTACTATGTTCAGACATTGGAGATTACATCAAGTGTGGTCATTGTCGGTTTCGCACCTGGTCTGTTATCCGTAGCAATCCTGACTGTCAATAATATTCGTGACATAGTGGAGGATCGCAAAGCAAATAAGAAAACGTTAGTGGTTCGATTCGGGCGCAAATTCGGCATTGGTCTATGGCTTGGCTGTGTTGTCATTGCAGCCCTGCTACCGCTCGAATTTGTTCGTGTTACGGGTGATCATGTATGGGCAGGACTCACCGTCTTAATTTTAATTCCGGCCATGAGTATTCTGCACAAGCTTATTACGATTCGTGATTCTGCCGACCTGAACCCGCTCCTCGGACAAACGGCATTTTTGCTTCTCGGGTACAGTGTAATTTTTGCGCTGGGTTGGTAGAAAGCCCGGTATTGTTAGAAATTCTGAGGATAAACCACCAATCTGATTATTATGGCAGACCGGTTAAACAAAACGCTGGAAAGGCGATTTAGCAACTCACTGGAATTTTTACATGCCGCATCTCCTCCGCCGGCACGAATTCTTGACTTAGGCACTCCGAATGAACTCGGCAGGCGGATGCAGCTTGCAGGATATGAGGTCACAAATACCGAAGGAGACTTGGAACAGGTTACCACTCCTCTGGGAGAGGATGCGGATCTCGTAGTCGCATTTGAGATTCTGGAACACTTGGTTTCTCCCTACAATGTTCTGCGTGCAATCCAGGCTCCCAAGCTTATTGCGACGGTACCACTTCGTTTGTGGTTCGCATCCGCGTATTGTAACCCATCTGATCCATGGGATCGGCATTTCCATGAATTTGAAGACTGGCAGTTTGATTGGCTCCTGGAGCAGGCAGGATGGAAAATCATTCGCACTGAGAAATGGACTAGTTACGGTGAATTAGTAGGTATTCGCCCACTTCTACGCCGGTTTATACCTCGTTACTATGCGGTTGAGGCGATTCGATCCGATTAACACTGGATGTCATAATTCGCTCAGAATTGACAAGTCCAGATCAGTTTTCTTTATCAGGTATCTGCCGAATTGTAGCCGTGGGCGATTCAGCGGCAATGGATCCGTGAGTACATCGCGCTCAAATGTATTATAGGTGTCCAGTCCGTGCGCTTCCCCGGGAATGGTTCTGGCCAATTCGACCAGTCCCAGCATCCCGATGCCGGATTCGTAGGAAGAGCTGATGATGCATCGGATGTGACCAGCCTGCGCCTGTTTGATTCTTTCAATGGTGCCGATCATTCCTCCTGAAAGGGTGGGTTTGAGAACATAAACATCCGCAAATTTACAGTACCGTTCTGCTTCAGGTTCACGGAGAGTTTCATCTAGAGCCAAGGGGACATGGCTGGCTCGGGCAAACGCAGCAAGTTGAGATTTATCCTTAAGAGGTTCTTCAATGTAATCGAATGCCACGTGTCGTGTGGCATCAAGGAATGCTTGGGCGATCTGTAGGGTCCATGCCCGGTTTACGTCAATGCGGACATCTATATCAGGGTGTTCACTGCAAACCGATTGTACGAACTCAAGATCCTCGTCCAGTGCCTGCCTCCCAACCTTAATCTTTACTGCCTGATAGCCATCAATTGTAGCCATGGACTCAGGATCTTCATGATTCTGTCGGCTCAGCAGTCTGCAGCATGCGACCGGTGGAAGTCCGGCCTCTGATTGATTACTTATTGCTGCATTTAGGTTGAATTGTGCGAAGTCAAATCCAAATCGGACAGACGGGCAGAGATTGGATGCTCCAAAATCAAGAGATTCTATCGGGGTTTCTGGGAGCAGTTTCGCAAGGATGGTTGCCTGGGATTGAGCTTCAGAAAATGATTCCTGGCTGAATCCTGGCAGTGGAGCAATATCTCCCCAACCTTCATCATTCCCACTTCGAAAACAAACCAGAAGTCCATCCCGATGCGAACGGGACTGATTCTTCCATATAATGGGACGAATCAGCGGCAATTGATATCGATAGAGATCAACCGAGTCAATGATTTTCATTCTGAAAATTCCTGGGCTGAGGCCGAATCTGTCATTGATTTCAGTGTACTAAGGTCAAATCCCTATTTTGCCGCAAAAGAGATAAATCGCTGCAGGTGCAATGAATTCCTACCCCGGAAAATTACAACCCATCTATGTTAATAACGCTGTCTCATCCGAACAGCCAATTTGAACCATTCATTGAAGCTTGAATTCGAACTAATTATGAAACGATCCCGCCTCCAATCTCTTCCTACAACGGGCTAATTAACACATGACTCGTAGCTCTCTGTCCGGTGTGGGGATTTGCCTTGAATCCAATTGGCAGACGGTTGGGATCGTTTTGGAATATATCCAGGCTGAGATTCCATTGTGCATGTTGAGTACGCAGTGGCCAAGTACAGCCGTAGATCAGGCGTTGGATCAATTGGGGATTAAAAATGCCGTAACTACAAGAAAAGATCTCAAGACCAATCGAATCAATCCAGATTCTTACGATACAAATCGTATGGATTATCCGAAGATTCGCGCGGGTTCTGGCAAGATTGCCACAATACTGCATACCTCAGGCACCTCTAGTGGGCCTAAAGCAGTGGCACATACCCTAGACAATCATATTGCCAGTGCCAAGAGTGCCTGTTCAAAGCTGAATTTGGGGAGTGGTGATCGGTGGCTACTCAGCCTTCCTGTATGGCATATATCTGGCATGAGCATCATCTTTCGATGCTTAATGTCGGGAGCAAAAATCATAATTCCCGACCCGGATATGCCGCTCTTAGAAGCACTATTCGCTCATAAGATTACCCACGTATCTATGGTTGCAGCCCAGTTCATGCAGGTCATAGATCAGCCGCCCCCTGCAAGTCTGCGTGCCGCCATTGTAGGGGGCGGACCTACGCCCCATCATGTTCTGGACCAGGGCATAAAAAGAGGCTGGCCGATTCGGACAACGTACGGTATGACGGAAACGAGCTCAATGGTGACCCTCAGTGGTAAGAAATTCCCCTGTGGCTCCTCGGGGCATACACTTCAGGGGAATGAAATAAAGATTGCCAAAGATGGTGAAATCCTAATCCGTAGCCCGGCGGTGTGTTTGGGATATTTACATGGAGGCAGCGTGCATAGTGCAGTGGATAATGATGGCTGGCTCCATACCGGTGATCTGGGAAAACTGGACCTAACTGGGCAGCTGTATGTATTGGGGCGTAAGGACAATATGTTTATTTCAGGCGGCGAAAATATTAGCCCCGAGGAAATCGAACAGGTATTGCACACATTCCCTGAGGTACAGGAATCCGTCGTGGTACCGGTGCCTGATTCCAGATTTGGTCAACGCCCGGTAGCCTTTATTCGTGGATGTTCAGACTTTGATGGTCTGACACATTTTCTTGCCCAGCACTTTCCAAAATTCAAAATCCCAGCCTTCTATCCTTGGCCAGCAGAGATGCCTTCAACCTCTCTCAAGCGTAATCGAAAATCATTGACTAACTTGGCGATTCGGCTCCAGAATACGTAAGTTTCTACACCGGGTTGATGATTTTTTTGAAGCATATCGTCAGGTATGCGATTTCTTGCGTGTCATGAAACATCAGGTAAGTGGTGATCGGCTTTTCCAGACTCCAAGAAAGAGGGAGGGTAGGGTCTGTACTATTTCCCGCCATGTGATCAGGCGATTTGCTGAATGTTTGCTTCTGTGCATTGTGTTTGCGGCTACACAGGTTGATGCCCAAGACCGCGAAGTACGTATGCAGAGAGTTCTTTCGGAGCGCATTCAGCAGCGTACAGTAAATTCCAAGCGGGGTGATATCATCAGTGCGCAAATGGCTGCATCCGAAGCAGATTCAACGGAACTGGTACGTCTTTACAATTTGTCTGGAGGCGCATCTTGGTTTGATAATTCTGGATGGCTTCAGGCGCCAGTTTCCCAGTGGTACGGAGTAACTCTGGATGACGATGGTCGGGTCATCTCAGTTGATCTCAGTGGTAATGGATTGACGGGGTTGATCCCTCCTGGAATCGGAACGATGGAGAAACTGGAAATCTTGGATCTCTCAGAAAATGGGCTCATTTTTTCAATCCCCATCACACTGTCCAACTTGAGTTCATTAAAGGAATTAATCCTTTGGGGGAACCGACTCGACGGGCCTATTCCTCCTGAACTAGGACAAATGCCGGCACTGGAAAAGCTATCCCTCTTCTTGAATCAATTAAGTGGACCGATCCCCCCAGAATTGGGGTCCATCAAGACATTAAAACGATTATTCCTCGACTTTAATGGGTTGGAAGGCACAATTCCCGTTGAATTAGCGAATATTGATGGGCTCATTGAACTGTTTGTGGATGCAAACAGCCTGACGGGAACTCTCCCGCCTGAACTAGCACAATTACGATCCCTTGAATCGCTTTTTGTCGGCCATAATGAACTGACAGG
>JAPPBZ010000005.1 GCA_026702635.1 Bacteroidota bacterium | reverse complement strand
TGAGAATTACCTGGTGAGCCGGGCTGTGCCCTTCTCCCGCATCGTCACTCACGCTTTCACGAATTCCCACGACTCCCTGACAAATTTGCTGACTGCCTGTAAACCATAATGACGGATCGTAACCGGACAAAAGCACTCCTTATGTTTTACCTCCATTGTGTCAAAGACGCAACCATCCGAGTCAATTGCAATCAAGAAATCCTTGCTCTTTTCTAATGACACAAACGGGGCTCCCATCTGGATGGCACTTAAGCAGGTTTAGATTCTATGACGATTCTTGAGCGGGAATGAACTGTCGCAGATAGTTCACACTTTGCCTCAAAGCAGCGATCCGCGATTCCAGAGATTCCTCATAAGCACGATCCTCAACTTCAACGCAGACGGCTCCATTGTATCCTGCATCCGTGAGAAAGGAGAAAAACTTCCCCCAGTCTACATCTCCCAACCCAGGCAATTTGGGAGTGTGGAAAGAATTCGGTACGGACAGGATCCCAACTTCGTTGAGACGATTCTGGTCAAGCCGAACATCTTTGGCATGAATATGAAAGAGACGATCAGCAAACGTGCGGATCGGCTCGAACGCATCCATCTGCTGCCATATCATGTGAGACGGATCGTAATTGAGCCCGATGGCGCTGCTGTCCAGATCATTAAAGAGCCGACGCCAGATTGCAGGCGAGTGGGCAATATTTTTGCCTGAGGGCCATTCATCATTAGTGAAATACATCGGGCAGTTTTCGATCCCAATGCGAATCTGCCGCTCTTCTGCGTAGGTGACAAGTGGCTTCCACACTTCCATGACCTGGGGCCAATTATCCTCTACGGAGCGATGCCAATCACGCCCGATAAATGTATTGACCGTGTCCAGCTTAAGCAGTACGGCCGCATCTATCATGCGTCGGATCTGTGAGACCGAAACTTTCGCCTCCTCCGGATCAGGAGACAATGGGTTTGGATAATAGCCCAGAGCGCTGATTGCGACACCAGATTCAGAACTCAGGATTTGAAGCGTTTGTGCTTCCTTTCGACCCAGCGACTGGACATCTACGTGCGTGACGCCTGCATAGCGCCGCGTCGCCTTCCCTTTTGGCCAACACATCAACTCAACGCAGTCATAGGAAAGCTCTGAGGCAAGGGAAAAAATTTCTTCGACCGATAATTCAGGCACAATTGCACTAACAAATCCGAGATGCATGGTCTACGCAGGTAAATGACTCCCAAAAGGTAAGGAAATAGAGATTATTACCGGGTCTTAAATGGATGCCTCTAGTCTCTCTTTGTAACCGCACAAAAATCTTTAAACCGATCCTGTGTGATGGGAATATTAAATACAAGCCCTATGACACTTGACCAGCCGCGCAGAAAATAATGCCAGCCATCTTCCACGATTAACGACCTTGCCTGTGATTGCTTCCTCGCTTGGTGAAGAAAGGGACGCTCCCCTCGATAATTGAGCTCCCACACGACTCCATCAACGGGAAAACGAACAGCATCCGTGACGGGTGACCCTGGCACATCTTTCCCCATTCCCGTCGCATTGATCACCATTGAGCCTGGCGGAAGCTTAGAAACAAGCTGATCGCACACCCGCGGCTGGCTTGAATGAATAAATTCTACGGTGGTTTTCCCTGAATCAAGCTGCCCGGCAATTCGGGCACAGTGATCAAGATTGTCTGTTCGCTTTTCCACAACCTGAACAAAGGAAGGACCATTCACTGCCTGTTGTAGCACATGTACCAAGAGGGCTACACATGCCCCGCCTCCTCCAAGTACCAAAATTCCCGCTTCTTCATTGAGACTCCACCAATTTGGAGGCAGGAAATCTGCCATGGCCAACCCACAATTTTCAGGATCCACCGCATCTCCCCATAACTCTCCCTCGCGCTTGTACAGTGCTGAGACCTCGCCGGTCAGCTCCGAGGCAGGCGTATACCGATCAATCAATTCACCCGCTGCACGTACAACGGATAGTTTATGGGACGTAACCAACGCGCCATAAACCTTAGGATCCTGCTTGAGGCGCTGAACCGCTTGACGATGAGTTTCCAGCGTCTGGTCAATGGGCAGATTTACGCCTCGCAGGTTAGCCTCCTGGATCCCTAGTGCCTGTGCCCAGACAGGAAATAGGCGCAGAGACATAGAGTCCTCCGTGCGGACACCAAAAAATTCCATGACCCTCCTATTTCCATTTTCCGTCATTTCGATATATTCAGATCTCTCGTCCCGCTGAATTATGCAGTTCATACGCCTTTCCCTAATTCTGTTTCTTTTTCTCGCATGTAATTCCCCTCAAAAGGAGTCTCCAGACTACGACACCCTCCAATTGCCAAATCGGCCGAATATTCTGTGGATTGTAGCGGAAGACATGAGTCCTACGATCCCTGCGTATGGGGATTCAACCATTCAAACTCCTAATCTTGATCGACTTTTCAATGACGGGGTACGATATACGCGCATGTTTTCTGTATCGGGGGTCTGCGCCCCTAGCCGCTTTTCTATTGCAACCGGCATTTACACGACACGTGGAGGAGCACAGCACATGCGTACCTCTTCCCGCCCGGAGTATATGGAACAGATTGGTGTCATCCCTTACGAAGCCACCCCCGATCCACCCGTACGCATGATGAGTGAGGTGATGCGTGAAAACGGCTACTATACAACGAATAACAGTAAGCAGGATTATCAATTCAAGGCACCCGTGATGGCTTGGGACGAGAATAGCCGTCAAGCTCACTGGAAGAATCGCCCCGAGGATATGCCCTTCTTTTCGGTAGTCAACATTGGCGTGACCCATGAATCCCAGATCTGGGTACGGGCAAATGATTCTCTTCTGATTCCATCTGACTTAGATGTGCCCATTCCTCCGTACCTGCCGAACACCGAATTGGTTCGTGCAGATATGCGGCGGATGTACTCAAATATTCTGCTCCTGGATGCTCGTGTTGGAGCGATCCTCGATGAACTGGAGGCTGACGGCTTACTGGAAGAAACCATCGTCATGTTTTATTCTGATCATGGTGGACCCCTCCCGCGGCAAAAACGTCAACTCTATGACTCAGGCCTGCATGTTCCTCTGGCGATCCGGTTTCCCGATCGACAACTCGCGGGGTTGACGGATGAGCAGCTGATCAGCTTCGTTGATCTGGCACCCACCGTCTTTTCTCTGACCGGAGCCCCCATGCCGGATTATCTGGACGGAAAGGCATTCCTAGGCAATCAGCATGCAGAGATGCCCAGACAGTTTATCCATGCTGCCGCCGATCGGTTTGATGCCGAGTACGATACCAAACGGGCAGTCAGGGATCATCGGTTCAAATACATCCGAAATCTACAGCCTGATCGCGGCTATTATCTGCCCGTTACCTACCGGGAGCAGATGGCAACGATGCAAGAACTGCTCCGCTTGCGTGATGCCGGAGAGCTTGATGAATTTCAGTCTCAATGGTTTCGGAGTTCCAAACCCGAAGAAGAACTTTTTGATACCGAAGCGGACCCGCATGAGCTCTTTAACCTCGCAGAAGACCCTACCTACGCAGGGCAGTTGGTTAGAATGCGCACCGAATTAGACCATTGGATGAGCAATACTTCAGATCCTGGTACAATGGACGAAATGGATTTTGTCGCTTCGCAGTGGCCTGGCCATATACAACCCCAAAGCTCTGCTGTATCTGTCGAAGTGATCTCCGGCGGAACGGATATTACACGTGCAACCGACGACTCATTGCATTATGAGATTGCCCTCGATACAGATCATATAGAGTCTGTACAACTGCGTCTGTCGACTGCGACTGAAGGGGCATCAATTGGCTATCAGGTTCTTGAACCCGGCGCCACCGTAGCAGATCACTGGCTATTGTACATATCACCCATCAGCCTTCCTTCAAATCATACTCTAAAGGCCGTTGCACATCGCATTGGATATGCCCCCAGTGGTATCGTCACGGTAGGGAACGAACTAAGATAGTCTACAGAGAAATCCAGAAAGATCTGCCCTGTCAATTTGCGATACCACACGCTTCAACGGAGATGTGAATCCACTCCACAGCAGGATTGAACAATGATCTGCGCTCATCCTCTACGGCTGATTCGCTGTCATCATCTTTACGCTACAGCCATACCCCGTAAAATTTATTGGGGTGTACCACGCCAATCGTAGTATTAATTTTTGATCAACGACAATGGAGCCAGATCCAATGACAGTATCAGAGGATCTGACTCCATCCCAGTCTGCAAGGGCAGCAGACACATTCCAACACCAACACACGCACCAGCTTCACATGCTGATGCACTTCCGCCTTAAGCCCCTCAGGGCTTCTTCCTCAATCGTATTAGCTCTTAAGTGACCACCAAGACTCCCTGCATAAGTGCATAGTGTCCCGGATAGGTGCAAATGAAGCGATGCATCCCTGGCTCAGAGGGAACGGTGAAGGTGACTTGAACGGTTTCTCCTGGCTGTGCCATTGGTGTAGCGGCAAGGATGGCGTCATCTTCAGGAAGATAACCATTCTCCTCTCCAGCCACAATTGCGGCCATGCCAACCCGATTCACATCCTCATCGTTGTTGGTCGTAAGTATGACAACATTGTGAACCATTGTTGGAAGTGTCGCAGTGTTCTCTAAGATCAATGTAAGCTCGGTTCCTGCAGCAACCGTGAGGGTGTCAACTTCATATTTCATCTCCTCGCCAACCGGGCGGATTGTCTCTTCGACGCTCATCGTCACTTCGATGGATGCTTCCGTTGTTTCTTCTGTTTCGGAGTCTGAACCGCCTCCGCCGCACGCCACAAACGTCACTGCAAAGATTAAAACTAGAAATGAGTATAAGAGGGACTTCATAATACCATGTTAAGTGAATGTAAGAAGATGCGGCAAATGGTTGCGCACGCATCGTGACCGACAAATATACGACCTAGAGGCGAAGATCTGGCAACAGATGGAGACATTTTCTGTGGGTTCTCCAATTATTCAAAAATCCGCTCATAATATTGACCCAACTATATAATTCCCTTCGTAAAGCGTGAGTGTATCCGTTGCCAGATGCCGCTGGGTTACAGTTTTTGCCGTACAGTTCAACGGGTCCCGGCTGCAACCCTAATGGATCACACGTTTGCCAATGCTCGTCCAGTAGGAATCACAAGGACATTTTCCATTGCCTTCAATTCGGAAAGAAGCGTGTCAAGATGTGAAGCGGAAAGAGGACCCCAACCCTCTTCATCCAAGCCGTGGGCATTGAAGATCAGCCATCCGCCGGACGAGACCAAAAAACGATTTATCTCCTCCGTAAGAAATGTGTCAATATTCCCGGGACCATGGCTGCTGCAGATTAGCTTCTTTTGCCCGGCGTGTGGCAGCGCGTTAATCTGCGCATAGCCCGTTCGAAAAGCCTTCACTTGATCGGCAAGCCACTCCTCTATGGCAGGATTTGAAGCATTGTAGGGAAAGTTGAAAATAGCTTGCTCGGGTTCGAATCCATCCAATGCTTCACTGAAATAATCCAGGCAGCGCATGATCAAGTCCTTTGCGACCTGCAGCGGCACCTCGGTCAGATTCTGGTGCTTATACCCATGAGGCATGACTTCATGGCCACGTGCAACCAATTCGTTCCACAGTCCAAAATCACCCGCCGGAAAACGGTGATAGTCGTCGGGCGGAACGAAGTCATCATGGTGGGCCGTGGCAATAATGTTGATGCAAGCCGACAACCCGTGCTTCTCGAAGATCTTTGCCGTTTCTAAACTCGATTTACGGAATCCGTCATCGAAGCTAAGCGTGATTACGTGTGTCTTCTGCCGCGTGGTGGTTGCGGCAAGTGCGGATAGTCCCACACTCTTCAAAAAATTCCGGCGAGTGATTGGATTCAAACGCATGGCTACTTCGCGGCTTGTTTTCGAGACTCCATTAATCGTTTCAGCCGGGCCAAAGTGTCTGCATAGATTGGATCGCCAACCAGATTGTCTATCTCCATCGGGTCCACTTCGTAATCGTAAAGTTCGGCACCTTCATTTCCGCCATTCCATTCGGTGTACCGGAATCGCCGAGTGCGAATCGAATATCCCATCACGTTTCGATTGCTTATTTCAGGATGCATCCATGCGGCCCTACTCCAACCAACCGTAAAGGCGGCAACTCTACCTAGACGGTCCGTGTCCTCCAAAATGGGTCGCAGGCTTGACCCCTTGAGGTGCTCAGGTGCTGACAGGCCGGCCAAATCCACGAGTGTAGGATACAAATCTACTAACTCTACTAGTGCCTCTGTGCCAGAGCCTTTTTGCAGCCCCTCCGGCGCAGCAACAACTAGTGGCACGCGAACAGATCCCTCGAACAAATCACCCTTCTGCCAGAGTCCATGATGCCCCAGATGATATCCATGATCGGAGACGAACACAACAATGGTATTGTCGGCCAGCTCCAGTCGCTCCAGTGCATCTAGGAGGCGACCCACCTGTGCATCCATAAACGATACTGAAGCATAGTAGGCCTGAATGATCTCACGACGCTCTTCTATGGTCAGTTCGCGCTGCCTCGGTCGATCGGCCAAAGCGGCAA
>JAPPBZ010000079.1 GCA_026702635.1 Bacteroidota bacterium | reverse complement strand
GGCAATGAGGAAGCAAAAATCCCCTACCCTGTTCACAATAAACGCCTTCGTTGCCGCTGCACTGTTCTTGCGCTCCTCATACCAGAATCCGATGAGGAGATATGAGCAGAGCCCCACTCCTTCCCAACCCAGAAACAGGAGTAACAGATTGTCCGCCAGAACCAGATTGAGCATCATAAAGATGAACAGATTCAGGTACGCAAAGAACTTCCAGAAAGACCTGTCCTCTGCCATATAGCCGGTTGCATAAAGATGAATCAAAGCCCCGACCCCTGTGACCACCAGAGTCATGATCAGCGAGAGCTGGTCAACCCGATAGGCTATATCAACCGAGAAGTCACCCACACCCATCCAGGTATAGACGGAAGTAACGGATGCGGTATCTACCCCTTGGGAAAAAAGCATCGCTGCAAGCCCAAAGGGAATTGCGACCATCAATGTGCCGACTGCCCCTAATAACCCTTTGTGGACACGTAATCCACGCGCAAACAGGGGGATAATTCCCAGTAATACAGCCCCGATGAGTGGCAGCAGAATAATAAGCTGAACAGTCAAATCAGTGGACATTGACTGGATCAGTGCCTAAACAATTTGATATCATTAACATCGACTGTAAGCTTATTCCGGAAGATTGCGATGACAATGGCGAGGCCGATCGCGGCTTCAGCAGCGGCGACCGAAATTACAAAAAACACCAGGATCTGACCAGATACGTCCCCCATAAATTGAGCGAATGCAACCAGTGTAATATTCACTGCATTCAGCATGAGCTCAATGGACATCAAGATCACGATCAGATTGCTCCGGTACAGAACCCCTATCACTCCAATGGAGAAGAGTACTGCGCTGAGCGTCAAATACCATGTAAGAGGAATTCCCATCAAGTTCTATTCAAACGTACGCTTTGCGAGCATCACTGCTCCCACGGTTGCGACCAGAAGCAGGATCCCGATAATCTCAAACGGGAGCACATAATGTGTAAACAGTGCTTCTGCAATGCTCAATGCAGATCCGGTTTCCGTATTCACGACTGCCGACGACAATGACTCTGAGGTCGTTGCCGTCACGTAAACCATCTGAGCCAGAATCACCGTGAACAAGACAAATCCGATCCCTTTCTTTGCATCAATCCGATCAATTTCAGGGACCACACTCAGGTTGAGTAGCATGATGACAAATAAAAACAGGACCATAATCGCACCTGCGTAAACCAGGACCTGCACAACCGCAATAAACTCAGCATTTAATGTCACGTACAGTCCCGCCACACACAGCATCACAAGGATCAGCCATAATGCACTCTGCACAGGGCTGCGTGAAATCAGCATTGCTAGTGCTGCAAACACCGCAATGAGACTGGCTGCAATAAAAAACACTTCAGCAAACATGCAAAATGCTCCAAGTCAGGACTGGGCAAATTTAGGCAAATTTTTGCAGCCGTTCACTATACAGGGAATTGAAAAAATCACGAAATCCTACTTTTATTGTCCTGAATATATTTGATCAAGCATCTCTTCCAGTGCAGCGTCAAATTCTGAAAGGCATCCATTAGATGTTAGCGGTAACACCGAAATACTTTCCCGCTCCTTGAACATCCAGGCTCCCAGTACCGTAATCGCATCTACCTGCTGCATTGTAAGCCGATCCGGTGGATGAAGTACCCGCTCATGGAAGATAGATTTCACTGTACCGAAGGTTCCTGGGTCACACGGCCATACTGCATGTGCAATCGGAAACCCATACGCCATGAAATGTACCTCTATTTTCCCGTTCAACGTACACAAAACCGCACCGGTCCTTTCCAACAGCGCTATGCGCAGAAAATGTGGACGTGAATGGATGGTTTTCATGAATTCCAGTTCATCGCGGATCTGCGCGGCACGTTCATATTTCTGGAGCTGAGACGCTTCCCTCATTCTGCTCTCCAGTAGAGACAATGCTTGCGTGTCCCGCCCCTCCAGGAAAGCAGTTGCACACACAAATCCTTCCTCCGTCAGAGGGCCACCAATTTGGGAGCTCTCTAACCCGATTCCATTCTGTTCGGGGGATCGGAATGCATCCGGGGATGCCCCATAGAGTGATACCAGCACCTGTGCTAAATGCGTCGCTTCCTTGTGGGTTGCCATTGGACCATAGTGCCTAGCCCCATCTGCACGTATGTGCTTAATGAGGGTCACCCAGCCTGAGTTGGAAATTTCCCCGAGACGTAAAAATGTCCGACTGTGGTGTTTTCGCCCCGCTTTATTGAATGGCGGGATATGTTCTTTAATTAGGCGTGATTCCAATAGGAGTGCTTCCAACTCCGTCCCTGTCTGCGTCCACTCAATATCATGAACTTGTCGGATCATTGCACGGATGTGTTGAGCATGGCCCTCTGTACCGGCAAAATAGCTGCGAACCCTCTCGCTGAGCATCCGGGCTTTACCAATATAGAGCAACTTCCCCCCCTTCCTCAGCATCCGATAGACTCCGGGAGAATGTGGAAGCTTGTTCAGATAATTTTTGCGAATGTGTTCCACACGCTGCTGATCGGCTGGATTCCTCGCATAAGACGTATTCTGAAAACGCAATAATTGATCCAACTCCGTGATCTCGTACTGTCTTTCCAACATGAGAAGCAACTGGGTCAATACCTCTTGCGTTGCAAGTGCGTCACTGAGGGCACGGTGACGATCATCCGGGTTAATATCAAAATGTTTAATCAAGCTCCCTAAACTCCGTGACGGCAACCCTTTAAGAAGACGACGTGCCAAGCGTACTGTGCAGAGAGTCTGATTATTGAGTGCGGGGAGGCCTGTACGACTTAATTCTGAAGCAATGAATTTCCAGTCAAACGTAACATTGTGTGCTACGAAAATTGCATCCCCCACGAATTCGATGAAAGCTGGCAATACTTCAGCGACCTGCGACTGCCCATATACATCGGCTGTGGTAATTCCTGTAATCTGAGTAATGCGCCATGGCACCTCGCACCCAGGATCAACCAGTCTCTCGAATGTATCTTCAACTCTATTTCCTTTTACCCTGACCGCCCCAATCTCAAGAATCCGATCCTGATTCGCATGCATTCCCGTCGTTTCTAGATCTACGATCACAAATTCAGCATCTCTAATCCGCATTGGATTCTATTTTGTGAGTAAATTCATCGACTCGCGCGTACTAGCCCTCCAAATTATCACCATCCAGTTGAAAGTATCTCATGAACAAGGTTACCGTGATTGGAGCGGGTAATGTTGGGGCTACCGTTGCCGAATGTGTGGCCCGTAAAGATATGGTCAAAGAAGTAGTTTTGATTGATATCAAGGAAGGCTTATCCGAGGGAAAGGCTCTTGACATCGCTGAATCCGCCCCGATCCATTTATTTGATACCCAGGTTAAGGGGGTCACCAACGATTATAGTGCTACCGCGAACTCTGATATTTGTGTGATCACCAGTGGCGTGCCCCGAAGACCAGGCATGAGCCGGGACGACCTGTTGGGGATCAATGCCAATATTGTTCGTTCGGTCACGGAGTCATTTGTAGCGGAGAGCCCCAATGCGATCATTATCGTGATCTCCAACCCACTTGATGTGATGACCTACGTAGCCCATCAAGCTAGCGGGTTCCCATCCCACCGAGTTTTTGGAATGGCTGGCGTCTTGGATACTGCACGGTTCCGGGCCTTCCTGTCCATGGAGCTTGGAGCTTCTGTCAAGGATATTCAGGCACTCTTGATGGGCGGACACGGAGATACGATGGTTCCCTTGCCCCGCTATACTAGCGTAGGTGGGATTCCGATCACCGAACTGCTCTCTGAGGATCGGATTGAATCTATTGTCGAGCGTACGAAGAGTGGGGGTGGGGAGATCGTACAGCTCATGGGAACCTCGGCCTGGTACGCTCCGGGGGCTGCGGCTGCGGAAATGGCTGAAGCAATCGTCAAGGATTCTGGCAGAGTACTCCCCTGCGCCGTGTGCCCATCGGGTGAATACGGTCTCTCTGATTTATTTATCGGCCTACCTGTCCGCCTTGGCCGCTCTGGAATTGAACAGATCGTCACCGTTGATCTGAACGAATCGGAGCAGGCTTTACTGGATGTTTCTGCTGAGCACATCCGCAGTAACTTCGAAGACCTCAGGCGCGTCCTGAATCAATCCGAGGCTTAAGCTCCACTAGTGTCGCCCCCCAGCTGCTTGAATCTGTCGCAGTCTTCCAAAAATTGACGAGTGGAGACTTTGCCAGCACGGCGTGTACGGTTGCGCGTAGAGCCCCCGTGCCCTTGCCATGAATGATACGTACACGATAGATGCCATCGCTGTGACACGCGCGGAGATACTCACGGGTCACATCAGCGGCATCTCGAGGATGGAACGTGTGTAGATCCAGAATCCCATCTGTGGGATACTGGGGAATCTCGTCCTTCATGTGCTTAAGTTATGGTACATGAGTTTATACCCTCCATTTCAGCGGCTAAAAGCTCCGAATGACGCATATCACAAAGTTGCCTCCACGGGGATCAACTGATCTATTTCCTACGCACCACACTCGTTCGACCGCAATTCGGTATCTTTCATAATACTGAACCGAACTATTTAAATAAGCCCTTTGGGTGAGGAGCTTTTCTTCGCATGATGGTGCCTCAGCATAAATGGGCGCGATCCGGCCCGTGCATTGGTGCACCCCGCCTTCAAACTGATACGTAGAGAATTTGTCTAAGAAACCCCGTATAGTACGCAGAGATCACCATCGGCGTTCATCGGCCATCAGCCGCTTTGACGCGCTGGATACGATGGTAGATGAGGACCTGATGGAGCTTTTCCAGGCAGGAACTGTGGAGGCCTATAATATCCTGGTGGACCGCTACAGTGAACGCCTTATGCATTATCTGTACGGATTTCTAGGAGACAAAAAACGCTGCGAAGATCTTCTCCAGGAAACATTCCTTCGCGTTCACCGCAACCGCCATTCGTATCAGCGTATTGCAAAATTCTCTACCTGGCTCTATACCATAGCGGGGAATCTAGCTCGGAGTGAGTATCGAAAGCAGAAGCGTCGGCATATGTATTCGATCCAGTCCGTGAGCAGGGACAATGAGGAATACGAGATGCCGCTTCCGGACGAGACCTTTTTACCGGATAAACACGCAGAAAGTGCTCTCCAGGATGAGTACATCCAAGAAGCACTGGGTTCGCTCCCGCCAAATTTTAGGGAAGTGGTGATCCTGCGGGACGTTCAGCAACTGGCTTATGGTGAGATCGCACAAATCACGGGACTTCCAATGGGTACGGTAAAGAGCCGCATTAATCGTGGACGTAGCAAGTTACAGGGCATACTCAGAGAGATCTATCCCTTCACGAAGGAACCAGATCCTCTCCCCATTGATCTACCTGATAATGCCGCACAATTAGAAGTGGTGGAATGAGCCTGCTTCCTGCTGGACTGACCTGCCAACGTCTGACCATTGAGAAAGATGCTCAGACTCTGAAAGTTCAATGGTCTGATGGCCATCACTGCACTTTCCCACTGGATGGCCTGAGACGTGCATGTCCCTGTGCTGCTTGTCAGGGGCACGAAAAAATGCACGAACTCCCGGATCCCGCGATTTTTCGCCTCCCTGCCTTAATGCTATGGGAAAATGTTAAGGCTGAAATCGCAGGAAGTGTAGGGGTACGTCTCATCTGGGATGATGGGCATAACAGTGGCATTTTTACCTGGGCGCGCTTACGCGCTATGTGTCCGTGCGAGTAACCACTATCCCTCCTGTTTTTGCGGAGATTGGCTGGTAAATCCACAAATCCAAAGTATGTAGCTCCGCACTCAAGAGACCTGTCAAGAGTAACCTAAAGCTGTGATAATATCTTCCTCAATCATATTTCGTATATTTAAGTCCGCACTGATATTATACTTTTGCGTATTGATCCCCATATAGTAATTACTGGGTTTTGTGAAAATTTGAAGAAGATTGGGCAAATCGTGCCACAATGATATATGGGTTCTGTACGTTTAGTGTGTACTGTAACAAGGTGCATCATTAGTACGTAAGGGGCAGCGAGCCTGTCCCTCAGTCTTTAATAAGATTTATAGTAACGTGAAACAAATAACACGCATCGTTCGAAAGGACTCGCGGCGGCGTACCGCCCTGAGTCGCTTTGACGCTCTTCAGGATATGTGCGATGAAGACCTGATGGAACACTTCCAGGCAGGTGTGGTCGAGGCGTACAATATTCTATGGGAGCGTTGGACCGGCCCCTTGGTGAACTTTCTCTATCGGTTCACGGGCGACAAAAAAGCCTGTGAAGATCTGATTCAAGAAACGTTCCTCCGTGTATACCGGAATCGACATTCCTATAAGCGTATTGCTAAGTTCTCAACTTGGCTGTATACGATTGCGGGAAACCTGGCAAAAACGGAATACCGTAAGCGTAGTCGGCGGCGTATGGACTCTATCCAGTCGTTCAACCGTGACGGAGAAGAGTTCGAAATGCCCCTGCCCGATGAGACTTTCTCGCCAGATAAGCACGCTGAAAGTGCCATCCAGGATTACTACATCCAGATGGGACTTCTGGCATTGCCGG
>JAPPBZ010000253.1 GCA_026702635.1 Bacteroidota bacterium | reverse complement strand
CCCGAGCGAGAGGATCTCCCGCCGGAAGCGCTCGATGAGCATCTGGGAGATGTTTAGGGATGGCACGGGAGGGGAGGCTGTACAAAGGATGTTTGTATGCCGGTCTGATGATTACGGATCAAGGCCCCAAGGTCGTTGAATTTAACTGCAGATTTGGTGATCCTGAGGCGCAAGTGGTACTGCCCCTCATGGGGGGCGATCCGATTGAAATTCTATTGCGCGCTGCAACAGGAGGGATCGGTAATCTGCGACTGGAAAAACAATCATTAGCTGCAGCATGTGTGGTCTTGGCCAGTGGGGGATATCCAGGGTCTTATGAGAAAGGATGCGTGATTAATGGTCTCAAGGCCGCTGGCGAAGTTTCGGGGGCACTTGTATTCCATGCAGGCACAAAGTCGGATGGAGGGAATATCTTAACAGCCGGTGGCCGTGTACTAGGAGTAACGGCAATCAGTGCTACACTCCCAGAGGCAATAGACCATGCTTATCAGGCGGCAGACCTCATAGAGTTTGATGGCAAACATCTCCGCCGTGATATTGGGCACCGTGCATTACATCGCGAATGAAGGAAGTCTTGGCAAGTTTGTTGATACTGTCAACGGTTCTCGCACGGGTTGGGGGAGCGCAGGATACGCTTCAAACCGGATTCGAAGTGATCGCGCAGATTCCAGAAGCACGAAGCCTTGCCATTGATCCGGAAGGCTTGATCTATGTGGTTTCAGCTTCGGAGCTGTTGCAGCTGGACCATCTCGGAGAAATCAAGGCACGCGTAGATGGTACGAATGCCGGAGTGTTTGGGGAGCTTTCAGACGTTGATCCGGGGAATGGACTGATCTGGGTTCTTGCAGATGCAGAGAAAGGCAATCTTTTCCGATTCTCCAAAGAACTTCTGCATTTGGAGACGATCCGGGTTCCAAGAAACACAGACCGTGAATTAGGGCACTCTCCTCGGCTTGATCTACAGGGTGGATTTTCAACGGCGTTGGGGCAGCCAATTGCTGTTGCAACGGGGGTCGCGGGAGAACTATTCGCGATTGACGCATCATCCCAGCGTGTTCTAAAATGGGACGCGAGTCGACGCTTGGAGCGTGTGATCGGGGAGTTTGGTTCTGGAGCTGGGCAACTGGTCGAGCCGATCAGTCTTACAACCGACGCATCATCACTCTATGTTGCTGATCGTGCTCTCGGTCTGGTCAGGGTCTATGATTATTTCGGTGGACATATACGCAACTTAAAAGCTGAATCAGACCTGAATAGTATTACGGTTACGCAGGAGGGGTTATGGATCATTTTTCCCCAGTCCATTTGGATTTACAGTCATCAAGGTATCTTGTCCCGTCAGATGGTCATTCCGCTTGATGATCCACTGATTGCAGCAGCACCGCTCTTGGATTCTATCCTTCTTCTGACTCCCATTCAGTTACTGCGGTTGGAGATATGAGCCTACAGAATGTGTGGTTGGGACATCGTTGCAATTGTGGATCCCGGAGAGATCAATACTGTCATTGCCTACGGGGAGGAGAGGAGTTTTACTAGATCAAGCCGGGGCTGGGAATATGCAGTGGCCATTGGTTGAGCAAATTTCACATCTGATCTCTAAACCAGTCGGCATAAACGTAGTACTAGTTCAGCTAAACCGAACTTGCTGTTAGGAACTGGTTTCAAATATCAAGCAAAGTATCTCATTTTGTGCAACTGGTTAGGATGTCAACGATGAAAGGGACATCCTGCTTACTAGTTGGTATCATTGCCCAATGTAGGTAACCATTCATTTGAATCATGACTTACGACGAACATACAAAGGTACAGCCTGTAACTACGGGAGACTCGCTCCCAGAGGTCCGGCCAGAGATCACCAGCACAAGTCAGGTGATGTCGGGTGCTGAGATTCTTCTCCGCTCTCTTGAGGCCGAAGGGGTCAAGATTATTTTTGGACATCCCGGTGGTGCTGTCATCAAGGTGTATGATGAGATGCACCGAATCAATCCCGAGTTCCAGCATATCCTGGTTCGACATGAGCAAGGGGGGACACACGCGGCAGAAGGATATGCAAAAGCGACAGGGAAGGTTGGAACGGTTCTGGTTACTAGTGGACCTGGGGCCACGAACACAGTTACGGGAATCGCGGATGCATACATGGATTCCGTGCCGATCGTTGTCTTTACCGGACAGGTTCCTACAGGTCTGATTGGCAATGATGCGTTCCAGGAGTGTGATGCAGTCGGAATTACACGCTCCATTACCAAACACAGTTATCTGGTCCGCGATATCGAGGATTTGGCCCGAACCGTGAAGGAAGCCTATCACATTGCCCGAACCGGGCGCCCAGGTCCAGTGCTGGTTGATTTACCAAAGGATGTTCTGTTAGCAGAGGGTCCCTTTCAATATCCGGAAACCGTGAATATGCGAGGGTATGCTGTCCCGGAGGCGGTTCGTCCCGAAAAGCTGCAGCGGGCTGCACGCATGATCGCTGAGTCAAAACGACCACTACTTTATGTAGGTGGCGGCGCGGTTAATAGTGATGCTTCGGACAGCTTGACTGAACTTGCAAGGTACACAGGTATTCCGGTAACCACCACTTTACATGGATTGGGAGCCTTCCCAGAAGAGGATCCCCTTGCACTCCGAATGCTGGGAATGCATGGAACCTGGTGGGCAAACCAGGCTGTACAGCACTGCGATCTCATTATCGCAGTTGGAGCCCGCTTTGACGACCGGGTAACTGGCAAGCTTGATTCCTGGGCCCCCCATGCAAAAGTAATTCATATCGAAATTGATCAGTCGTGCATTTCCAAGAATGTATTCGCAGATTGTGCGATTCTGGGTGATGTAAAAACTGTGCTGGAGCGCCTGATTCCCTTGGTAGATCCGAAGGATACCACAGAATGGCTTGAGCAAATTGATA
Organism: Bacteroidota bacterium; assembly: GCA_026702635.1. GTDB lineage: Bacteria > Bacteroidota > Rhodothermia > Rhodothermales > Bin80 > Bin80. The sequence goes on along the minus strand of JAPPBZ010000253.1, from coordinate 3,657 downwards.
CCTGGCGTCAGGAATGCCCTTTGCAGTATCAAAAGGATGGGAAGTTGCGTGCCCAGAGTGTGATTGAGCAGTTGCGTGATAAAACGGGGGGCGATGCCGTTGTGATTACAGATGTGGGGCAACATCAAATGTGGTCCGCTCAGTATTTTCGTTTTCTTCATCCCCGCACCCATATCACCAGTGGTGGACTGGGTACGATGGGCTTTGGCATGCCAGCAGCCATGGGGGCCGCTTTTGGAATGCGTGAGATTGGGTCTTCCCGACCTGTAGTCTGCATTAGCGGGGATGGCGGATTTGTGATGAATGCACAGGAAATGAGTGTGGCGGCTGCGCACAAGCTTCCGCTCAAGCTCGCCGTCATCAATAACCGCTTCCTGGGTATGGTGCGACAATGGCAGGAACTCTTCCATATGGAACGATACAGCCATACGGATCTCTCGGACACCAACCCTGACTTTGTGAAACTTGCGGAAGCCCATCACTGTGTAGGTCTTCGTGCGAATACTCCCGAAGAAGCGAAGGAGATTATTGATGAGGCATGGAAAGTCACGGACCGGCCGGTACTGATGGAGTTCTCTGTAGCAAAAGAGGAGATGGTTTTCCCGATGGTTCCTGCCGGAGCAGCAACTGGAGATATGATCACAGATCGAATGACACCCAATTCCTTTGTCTGATTTGTGATTAAAAAACCCTGAATAAATGGCAGACACACTGATACTTACGCCTCAGCAGATCATCCGAAAAAAAGCTGCAGGGGAGCCAATTCAGCCGGATGACAGCGAGATGATACAATCGCACACGATAGTGGTCCAAGTAGAGAACTCGATAGGTGCGTTCATCCGCGTCATAAATATGTTTTCAGCCCGGGACTTCAACATTGACAGCGTCACTGTTGGGGTCACAGAAGATCCTAGCGTAAGCCGGATGAATATCGTTACCACGGGTAATGGTCGTATCATTGCGCAGGTTCTAAGGCAGCTCAGCCGCCTAGTGGATACGATTGAAGTCATTGACCTGACGGATACCGATTATGTAGAACGGGAGTTATGTCTGCTCAAGGTTTGCTATAATCGGGATTCCCGCTCCGAAATTCTTTCTGTCAATGAAATCTTTCGTGGCAAGGTTGTGGATATCACTTCCAAAACCATGACCTTTGAACTTCGGGGTCCGTCGAAAAAGATTGATGCCTTCATTGATATGATGGCCTCACACAAGATTGTTGAGGTAGCCCGGAGTGGCCGGGTTGCTATGCAGCGGGATTCTTAACTTGAACAATTAATTAAACAACACATGAGGGTACATTATAACGCGGACCCTGCCATCATCATGGAGCGGAAGGTCGCGATAATTGGATATGGAAGCCAGGGGCACGCCCATGCACTGAATTTGCAGGACAGTGGTGCAACCGTTGCCGTTGGCCTTAGGGCCGGATCACAATCTGCCGATAAGGCGCGCGCGAAAGGACTCACAGTCATGAGTATAGCAGATGCCTCCGCCTGGGGAGATGTGGTGATGATCCTGATACCGGATCAGGATCAGAAGCGCGTATATGAAGCTGAAATTGCTCAGCATATCATACCAGGAAAAGCTTTAGCGTTTGGGCATGGATTTAATGTCCACTACGGTCAAATCCAGGCTCCAGAAGGAGTAGATGTCTTTATGGTGGCACCTAAGGGGCCTGGACATCTGGTTCGCCGTACGTTTGAAGAAGGGAAGGGAACACCGTGCCTTGTTGCCGTTGCACAGGACGCTTCCGGGGGCACGTTGGATCTGGCACTCAGCTACGCAGATGCAATTGGTGGAACACGCGCGGGCGTGATTGAGACTAATTTCAAAGATGAGACCGAAACAGACCTGTTTGGAGAGCAGGCTGTGCTATGTGGAGGATCACAATCCCTTATCCAGGCAGGATTTGAAACGCTGGTTGAAGCGGGATACCCCGAAGAGCTTGCTTACTTTGAAGTTCTTCATGAGCTCAAACTCATTGTAGATCTCTACTATGAAGGAGGACTTTCCTATATGAATTACTCGATCAGCGATACGGCTGAGTACGGTAATTATTCAAGAGGTCCGCGGGTGATTGGCTCGCAGGTGAAAGATGAAATGAAACGAATCCTTGCAGAGATCCAGTCCGGCCAGTTTGCCAAGGAATGGATCGCTGAATGTGAGGATGGGCAACCAACATTTCAGTCTTACCGGGAAAAGACAGCCGCCCATCCAGTAGAGGAGGTAGGGCAGCGGTTACGCAGGATGATGGCCTGGCTCAGAAAGAATGAGAGTAGTGTGGAAACGAAGAAGGCTGCATAGATGTCTGTATATCAGATCGCGGTATTACCTGGAGATGGGATCGGGCCAGAAGTGACTCGAGAAGCCGAAAGGGCCATATTGGCTGCGGCTGATGAGTTTAGTTTCGAGGTGAAACTGGAGCATTGGCCAATTGGTGGCACAGCTTTAGATCAGTTCGACACACCATTTCCAGACGCTACCCGCGATGCCTGCCTAGCAGCCGATGCAGTATTTCTGGGGGCGATTGGTGGCCCCAAATGGGATCATGAGACTGGATCGCGACGATGCGAGGCGGCTCTATTGTCTCTACGAAAAGCCTTGGGTGGCTACGCCAATCTGCGACCGGTGATTGTGCCTGAGAGCCTGGTAGAGAGTTCTCCATTGCGGGCAGAGCGTGTGGCTGGGACCGATCTTCTGATCGTACGTGAGCTTACGGGAGGGATTTACTTTGGCACCCCACGCAGCAGCACGGAAGAGAAGGCATCCAACGCTATGGTCTACTCCCGGGGTGAAATTGAACGAATTGTTCGAATCGCATTCGATCTGGCAAGAAAACGCAGAGGGCGCCTCACCTCCGTGGATAAAGCAAATGTCCTTGAAGTTTCGCAGCTTTGGCGAAGTGTTGTTACCGAAATTCACAACGCGGAATTTTCCGACATAGAGCTTGAGCATCTATACATTGATAATGCAGCGATCCAGTTGATCCTCAGACCTTCCCAGTTTGATGTGATCGTGACCGGTAACTTATTCGGGGATATCCTGAGTGATTTGGCTGGCACACTTCCTGGATCACTCGGTATTCTGCCGTCGGCAAGTATAGGAGGCAAGGTTGGCTTATTTGAGCCGGTCCATGGGAGTGCGCCTGACATAGTGGGGAAAGGGTATGCAAATCCTGCTGGAGCGCTTCTCAGTGCTGTGATGCTGTTGCAGATGTTGGGAGAGATGGAAGCCAGTGCACGTATACAGCATGGGGTTGTCAAAGCTTTGGAGGACGGGATCCTCACCTATGATCTAGGTGGAACGGCATCAACCCTAGAGTTTAGCAATGCCGTACTTGAGCATGCATTCACAATTTCTACAACTACTGTATAATTGAGACCACAAAAGTGATCTTCGGATGTCTGGCGATAAAGTATTAATATTCGAGACAACGCTGCGCGACGGTGAGCAGGCACCCGGTGCCTCCATGAACATCGCAGAAAAAATTCGTATTGCACACCAGCTTGCCAAATTGAATGTGGATATCATTGAAGCTGGATTTCCTGTTTCGTCACCTGCCCAATTTGAAGCGGTCCAGCGGATTGCCCAGGAAGTTGACGGGCCCGTTGTTGCGGCTCTTGCACGAACGATTGAAGGGGATATTGATGCTGC
>JAPPBZ010000238.1 GCA_026702635.1 Bacteroidota bacterium | reverse complement strand
CTCCCGAATTTTGATCGCTCTGATTCCTTTTCTCCAAGGTCTGCGATACGCCCACAACGCCGTTTTTTTGAGAAGTCCTCTGCGCGTTGCAATCAGGATATAGTGGGACTTCAGAAATTCTTCGTCGAGGAAGTCTTCCCGACTTACCGGCAACACGGCTCGAATACGATCATCCGATGAGATCGGGATCAGGTTCCGAATACTTCGTCCACGCGCAGTACGACCGCCGGCTGGAATATTGTATACTCTCAGGTAATAACATTGTCCGTGATCCGTGAAAATCAGTAGGTAATCAAGGTTATACGAGACGAACAAATGCTCCAGATAATCCTCATCGCGGAGTGTACTTCCTCGTGCCCCTTTTCCACCACGGCCTTGCGCCTGAAAATCGTCCAAGGGAGTTCTTTTCGTGATCCCCTGATGTGATATGGTCACGACCACTCTATGATTATCGATTAGATCCTCAATAAGGATGTCATCTCCAGCCAAAGGATCAATCTCTGTGCGGCGATCATCACCATATTTATCTGCGAGCTCCTGGAGTTCGTCCTTAATGATATTCATCCGCAGCTCCTCACTATCCAGAATCTCGGTCAAGCGAGCGATTTCTTCTTTTTTGGACTGAAAGTCTTCCAGAATCTTATCCCGCTCCAATCCCGTCAATCGGCTTAACCGAAGTGCAAGGATGGCGTTCGCCTGCGCTTCACTCAACCAGGTCTCTCTGCCATGATCCGCAGAACCCGGAGCAGTTGCCGAAAGGCCCAGCCGCTCAAGTTGCGCTGGGGTTAGTTTGGACGGCCAGATGCCTTCGATCAGACAGGTCCGGGCCTCATCCACATCGACAGACTCGCGAATCATCGTAATGACCGCATCAAGATGATCCAGCGAGATCACAAGGCCTTCCAAGACGTGCGCCTGCTTCTGAACTTCGCTGAGTTGATGCTGCGTACGCCGCGTCACGACCTCATGCCGATGATCGACAAAATGAACGACTGCGTCCTTGAGTGTCAGTGTCTGCGGTCGTCCATGGACAAGAGCTACTAGGTTGGCCCCAAACGACTGCTGGCATCTGGAGTACTTGTAGAGCTTGTTTTCAACAACCTGGGGCTGAGCATCTTTCTTCAATTCAACGACGATCCGCATACCATCCCGGTCACTCTCATCACGTAGATCGCTGATATCCTGGATCCGCTTATCTCGCACCAGTTCAGCAATCTTCTCCACAAGGACAGCCTTATTGACCTGATATGGAATCTCCGTAATCACAAGGGCAACCCTTCCACCGCTTAACTCCTCCTCATGCATACGGGCCCGCATGAGAATCCGTCCTCGCCCAGTATGATAAGCGGAATGAATCCCATTCGTACCACAGATAATTCCCCCCGTTGGGAAATCCGGGCCGGGGATATACTCCATCAGCCCCAGCGTATCAATCTCGGGATTGTCAATGTATGCAATGATCGCTGAAGCGACCTCTCTGAGATTATGAGGGGGGATTTTCGTTGCCATCCCAACGGCAATCCCATCACCGCCATTCACCAGCAGGTTGGGGAGCGCAGCAGGCAAAACAACGGGCTCTTCTAGAGAACCGTCAAAATTTTCCTGATAATCCACAGTTTCCTGCCGGATGTCGCGAAGCAGCTCTGACGCAAGACGCGTCAGGCGCGCCTCCGTATACCGCATTGCAGCGGCGGAATCACCGTCGACAGATCCAAAATTGCCCTGACCGTCTACGAGCGGATAGCGCAATGAAAATCCCTGTGCCATCCGCACCATGGTGTCATAGACGGACGAATCGCCATGCGGATGGTACTTCCCCAACACCTCCCCAACAATGCGCGCACTTTTTTTGTAGGAGGAACCGGGCGTTAATCCCAGCTCATTCATACCGTACAGAACGCGCCGATGAGCGGGTTTCAATCCATCTCGAACATCAGGAAGCGCCCGCCCTACAATCACCGACATTGAATAATCAATGTAGGAAGATTCCATTTCCTCGGTGATACTCAGAGGAACTATTCGTCCCTCCTCATCCTCTCCGATTCCAGAAATAATATCCGTCATTTACTTATTAGACAACCTCCTGATTGGTATTCATACGAGATTCCGCTCCCGTTGCGATTCGGCGTAACCAAAACAATGGTTCACCCATGATCTTTGAAAACCCCTCAAGAATGTCTTCATTTTGTTGTTAGACTTCCCCTTCTATATTGGGGCTCTGATAATTTAGGCCTCCTCCGCTTCCAGTGCGGTCAGAAATTCAGACATAATGACCTCTTCCTGCTCCGCCGACATTGCAACTAGAGGCAGGCGTAGGGTAGACTCTGCGTATCCGAGCTTGGCCAGGACTGCCTTCGCCGGTATCGGGTTGGTATCCAGAAAACAGGCGCGCATGGCCCTTAACAGAGTGTAATGGACCTGTGACGCCTCCTTGAGTTCGCCCTCTAGACCCAAGCGAACCAGTCGACTCATCAGACGCGGAAGAACGTTGCTGACCACTGAGATCACCCCATCTGCGCCGAGAGCCAAAAAGAATAAAGTCCATTCATCATCCCCAGAATAGACGGCAAACCCTTCCGGCCGTCCCTGAATAAGGTCTGCGACCTTCGCCAAGTCACCCGATGCCTCTTTCACACCTGCCACTGAGGGAATCTCGTGTGCCATCTCAAGAATCGATTCGGTGCTTGCATCAAAGCCTGTACGCCCTGGAACATTATAGAGAATGATCGGACACGATGTAGCGTCTGCAATCGCCGCTACATGTGCCTTGAACCCCCTTTGTGGTGGCTTATTGTAGTAGGGGCCCACAACGAGCAATCCATCAGCTCCCAGACGATCTGCTTCGACCGAGAACGCAATACTTTCACTGGTCGAGTTATTCCCAGTCCCAATAATCAGAGGAACCCGGCCAGCAACCTGCTCCACTGCAATGGCCGAAAGCCTGCTTCGCTCCTTCGGAGTAATGGTTGCATTTTCTCCGGTCGTGCCCAATACGACCACTGCGGAAGTGCCTGATTGGATTTGACGATCAATCAGGTTACAAAAAGCAGCTTCGTCAATCAATCCGTCTCCAGAAAAGGGAGTGACCAGCGCCGTTGCTGAACCTGTAAAAATCATGGATTTACGTTAATTATTGACAACTATTTAATTGCGGAGCCTGCAAGCCATTCGGCGGGCATATCTTGAAGTGTGAAAAGTCCTGTTCGTCCCTGTATCCACTCTGCCGCCCGAACTGCCCCGAGAGCAAATCCTCCCCGGTTCTTGGCGGTGTGCTCCAGCATAATGCGATCCGCAGGACCATCAATCATGACCCGATGCTGTCCGAATACATGACCAAGCCGAGTGGATACAACCTCAAGTTGGGCGGGATCATATGGCGTAGACGGGGTGCCCCACCTTTCCTTTCTCTGAAGAGTTTCAACCAACTGCGCCGCCAAACTGATTGCGGTGCCGCTTGGTGAATCCAGCTTTGCTGTATGATGCAACTCATGCACAGCTACATCAAACTCAGGCAACTCGTCCAGAAGCGGCCCAAGAGCGTGTAACGCCTGAAGAAGGATCTGTATCCCCAGTGAATAATTGGAACTGTAGAGCACACTTGCCTCATGGGAACTGACAAGATTTTGAACCTCTTCAATTTCGTCATCCCATCCTGTGGTCCCAATTACGGCAGCTGTGTTCGTCTTGCAGTACTTGGTGATGTGTGAGAGCACAACCTCGGGTTGTGTGAAGTCAATCACGACATCAGGATTGCATCCTAGAGCCGATTCCGTTACGGGGTTTTTGCGATTGAACCGCTCGATGATAGCGTGTCCACGCGAGCGTGCACACGCTTCTATGGCCTCGCCCATGCGACCCGTACCAGCTACAGCAATTCGTAAAGAAACGGACATTATACTCCTGACAAGTAGCAAAAACCGTACGACTAGGGCATCAACTCTGCCGAGTGGATGAGATCCATTAAAAGCCCTCCTGCAGTCACCCCAAGCCCTGCACCCGGACCTTGTACAACCAGCGGCTCATCATTGTAGCGATCCGTGGTAAACACAATAATATTCCCCCGCCCAGATGCCGTGGCAAACGGGGAGTCATCCGGTACCGCCTGGACACTTACATCCAGTTGGTCCCCTTCAAGTCTGGCGATGTAGCGTAGCCGTTCACCCCGGCCCTTCGCCTCGTCTACTCTTTCTTTCCACTCTTGGTCAACAGCTGTGAGTTCTTTGAACAGCGCTTGAGGACTTTCCGCCTTGAGTCCTGCCGGCAGCAAAGATTCGACTCGGATATCGTTTCGCTCGACTTCCAGGCCAATCTCCCGAGCCAGAATCAACAATTTCCGAGCAACATCTTCTCCACTCAAATCATCAGCCGGATCGGGCTCTGTCCACCCTTCCGTATGGGCACGCTCTACAATTGACGAGAACGACTTGCCAGCATCCAAGCTGTTGAATACATAGGCCAACGTACCGGAGAAAACCCCTTCAATCTTATGAACCCGATCCCCTGATCGTACCAAATCCTTTATCGTGGAGATCACCGGAATCGCGGCACCTACTGTCGTTTCATACCGGAAAGCCACACCGCGTCGCTTGGCTGCCTTCTGGAGTCGCTGATAAAATGGCAAATCCAGGGTGTTGGCCAGCTTATTTGCGGTGACGACCCCGAATCCGAGCTCAAGAAAATCAGGATAGTAAGACGCAACCTCCTCACTCGCGGTTGCATCAACGACAATAATTCGTTCCAGCCGACTGGCACCCAACTGTTCCAAAAGCCAATTCAAATTGGCTGGTGATCCATGGGCGAGATCTGAAACCGCTGTATCAAACGCAAGCCCATCCGGGTTCCAGAGCATTTTTCGAGAGTTCGCAAGACCAACGAGCCGCACATTCAACTTAACCCGCTCCAGTAGATTCTCTCTCTGATCCGCAAGAAGTTGCAATAAATGGGCTCCAACCCGCCCCGGTCCCAATAGACATATGTGCGCGCGCAGGCGCCCCAAAGGGAATGCCTCATGGAGAGCTCGTACGGCGCGCCGCACCTCATCATCCCGGACCACCGCCGAAATATTTGTTTCCGCCGCCCCTTGTGCAATGGATAACACATTCACTCGACTGCGTCCCAATGTGGCAAACATCCGCCCCGCCAGCCCCGGATGGTGCCGCATGCGATCACCTACTGCAGAAACAATCGCGCACCTGGGGATCGCGTAAATACCACTGATATCTCGTTTTGCCAACTCTCCTGCAAAGACATTACGAAGCGTTTTTACGGCTGCGTCTGCAGCCACTTCGCGCACTACCATGCAGATACTGTGTTCGCTGGAAGCCTGCGCAATCATAAGCACGTTAATTTTTTGATCCGCCAAGGATACAAACGCACGTGCAGCGATTCCTGGCACACCTAACATGCCGTTGCCCTCCAGCATGATCACTGCAACATCCCGAATCGTAGAGATCGCTTTTACTCTGAGCTCAACCGATTGCGACTCATTCGAAATCAGCGTGCCCGGTGCTTTAGGATTTAATGAATTTTTGATGAGCAGTGGGATTCCCAGCGTTTGCACCGGCCGCATGGTCCTCGGATGCAGGACACGAGCACCGAAGTAAGCCATTTCTGCCGCTTCTGTATAACTCAGGCGAGCCAATGGGAACGCTTCGGGGACATCACGGGGATCCGCAGATAAGACTCCATCCACATCGGTCCAGATCACGACCCGTCTTGCACGTAATACAGAACCGAGAATTGTTGCTGTAAAATCACTCCCTGAGCGCCCAAGTGTTGTCGTTGACCCATCGGACGCGGATGCGATATATCCCGTCACTACGGTAATCTGACTTGATGGAAAACCCTGAAAATACGTTTGGATCGTGCGCGTAGACTCTTCAAAGTCTACATATGCATCCCCATAGTTATCGTCCGTTCGGATCAAATCCCGAGCATCCACCGCAATGGATTGTTCTCCCATAGAGCGGAACGCCGCAGAGAGCAGTGGAGCAAATGCCCGTTCACCAATACTTAAAATCGCATCCCTAGTACGAGCGGAGCATTCTCCGATGAGAGCAATCCCCCGCAATAGCCTTTCCAGTTCCTCCCAGAGTGCATCCAACTGCTGTCTTACGCTCTGTTTTTCCTCTTCGGTCACCAACTCGTTCAGGACTCGCTCATGCTGCTCACGTAACTCCTGAATGGAGCTCTGTACAGGCTCCTCTGCCCCAAAAGAAATCTCTATGGCTCCCAATAACCGATCCGTGACTCCTGCCATCGCAGAAACCACGACAACGCGCTGGATCCCCCCGGGAATATCCTGAACTAGGCGAATCGCTTGCTGGATGGCCCGCGTACTGCCTACCGAAGTTCCTCCAAACTTGACAACCTGTAATAGCTTATTTGGGGTCTGCTCCGTGGCCCTGCGCGCGACCGGACTTTTCTGCTCACCGTTCGGCATCAATCATTCTGTTGATCTTTGATAGTCTGATTCTTTGCATGAATGAGGGATCACTGGAACTACAAAAAGAAATCCTTGTGTAACTTCTGTCTATCGGGGCCATAGCTCAGTTGGTAGAGCGCTTGAATGGCATTCAAGAGGTCAGGGGT
>JAPPBZ010000271.1 GCA_026702635.1 Bacteroidota bacterium | reverse complement strand
CGAGCCCGTGGGTGGGGGCCCCTTCTCCATAGGGGATGAGGCCGTTTTCACCCATCTGGATGTCGTCAAGAAGAAGGACCTCTTCCTGGTTTACGGGATCGTAATAGTCAGGAGCCTCTGCAGTGACCAGCAAGTTGCCATAGAGCCCGAGGTCCTGCTGCACATCTTCGCGAATATGCGGATGATACCAGAAGAGTCCGCTGTCCGGGAAGCGGAGCTGATATACAAAATCCTCCCCAGCCTCGACAGGAGGCTGAGTGATGCCGGGAATTCCATCAAACTGGTTCTCCAGCCGGAGACCATGCCAATGCACTGTGGTTGCCTCACTGAGGGCGTTCTTGAATACGACCGTCACCGTAGATCCCTCGGAGACCTTCAGTAAAGGCCCGGGATATTGCCCGTTATAGCCAAACATGACCACCTCTTGTCCGGCAATCGTGTGCCGAACGGTTGTGGCGGAAAGATATAATGTGTCTTGGTCAGCGAGCTCCAGGACTTGACCGGGCGTGGCGACCGGAATGGTCTCATTCTTTAAAGGCAGATGGGGGCTGGTCGGTGGAAGTGCAGTCTCCAGTCCAGGCAGCATCGGCATGCTCATGTCCATCGGAGGCATTCGCCACACCACGCTGTCTTTAGGTGCACGGGGAATCAAATGCCCGTGATGCTCGTGTTGAGAGAGTGCACAGGGGGCAATCAAGCCGACGAAAATGAACCCCAGGGCGGCCTTCATGGGCTAATAGTAACCGTAGACAGTGCACGGTTCCTGTTCAAATGGGCCATGTCCTGCCATCGTGTGCATGAGGCCACTGCGGGAAAGCCCCCGCATAACCACGGGTCCCGTCCAACGTGTGGAGGTGCCTCCGGCTGGCTCAAGGGTAATAATCACGAGGAATTTACTCCAGGAGACCTGACCAGCCACCTGGCCATCATCAGAGAGGCGCCCGAGTCGAGATATGCTTTTCAAGTCAGGAGTGGAAAGCCATACCGTGTACTCGTGCCCTTCTACGAGCTCTAGGCGGTTTACTTGGAGAGAGACATTGTAAAGATAATTCCCCTTTGAATCCAGAGCAACACCAAATGGGGAGGGGGCGAAAGAAAGTTTTGCAACTCCTTCCGCTTGGTGCGCAGCGGGAACGCGGCGAGTCGGGACAAGGTTAATTGTGTAGTACTCGTCCGTACAGGTGTTCGTCGGCAACACACCAGAGGGCAACGTCAAGAGCGCCAAAAGAAGGAAGGCAATCGAAATCATTGCAGGCGATCCCAGGCCTGAACGCTGGAAATATTAGGGACATCCCAGTCGTCACCATGCCATCCCTGGAACCCATCCATACGGAAGGTCCAAAAACCGGTGGACATGTCGCTGATCACAATTAAGCCGTCGGCATTCCGCACGTCTACGCCAAAAGCCCCATTAAAAACCGGATACCGGTCTGTATTCGGTGGTCCAAGATAGGTGTCGTAATAGGCTACGGTGGCCGGGTTGTGTGGGTCCGTGAGCGTAAAGACCTGCAATCCATCCAGATAACCAGACACGAAGACATATGGCCAGCGGACTTCGTGGTTGTGAACCAGATTACGCCAATCTGCTGTCCAGGCACTGATCGGATTGCGGATGTTGGACACGTTGCCGTCCAGGGCCGGCTTTAGATCGAAAATGCGAAGCGGAGCATAGCGGTATTCGGTTTCGGCGATCACATATCGCCCATCCGGGGACGGGGTGAAGGTGTGTCCATTGCGAACTCCGCTAATTCCTGTTAGAGTCACCAGCAGTTCGGGCTGCTGCAGGTCCGTGATATTGTAGACGAAGTATCCCCCAAGCCCTCCCCCGTAGAAGCGGTCCTGACCCGTTTCCGTGTGATACCCGACGTAGAAGTCGTGATATCCTCGTGCACGACCACGGCCGAGCGGGGTTTCGGGGATGGGGACACGAGCGATCAGCCCCATATCCAGGTTTCCTTCAACGATATGCCCTAGATCATATACATGCGCAAAGGGACCGGAAACCGTACTGAACAATAGGGGACGTCCATTTGAATGGGCGTAGACAAAAATATTGTGGAATCCGCCAGGTAATTCCGGCTCCCGAATTCTAGCAACTTCCCGGACCTGGGAGGAGTCGGGCAGGCCAGTCACATCTAGGATCACGGCTCCCAAGTCATTATTGGGGCCGCCAGCACCAAATTGAAGAGATTGTACAACATAATAGCGATCCTTCCACTTGAAGTACTTTACGTCCATTCCTCCCGTCCTCAGGTGCAAATCCTGTTCCTCAATTCTCCAACGGTAGATCACTTTTGGATTTGTAGGGTCAGAGATGTCAATGATGTCGGTACCTTTGTCCCCCTCATCTCCATAGACCATTCGGGAGACATATACAAAGGGACGCGACAACTCCTGCTCCATGTCAAGGTCAGCAACGCTGAGTCGTGGCCCTAATGGAATATGTCCCAGGACCGTCACATTGTCACTGCCGGGATTTTCGGTAGTCCATTGGGCTACAGATACATCGGGAAGGGATACGAGTAAGAGAAACAAAGTGAAACGCAACATCATCTTTCAAATTACTTAGAGGCAGGGCGTGAACCCCATTTTTAGGCACCAGAAACAATGGGAATGTCCCAAACTCCGCTAACCACAATGAGGTCGTCATGGTTGCGCACAGCGGGATTTCCCGGCGAAAACTTTCCCGAGTCCAACCCGGACTCTACAATTGCCGTTCCCATCGTTGTCCGCCGGCAACGATCCTACATGTTCGTGCTTCGGTATATTGCTGTATGAACTATGGTCGGCCCCGTTGTCTGCTGCTGCCTGCGAGTTAGGGATTCGCCACGGCATCAATAGCATGGAGCAGGCTCGTCGCCGGATCCTCAGTATCCTGCGCAATCTCCCAGATCATTACTCCAGGGAGGCCATTGTCAATCGCGTAACGAGTCTTGTCGGTGATCGTCTGCACTCCGTTGTAATAGATGTTCGCAACCCGGTCCATGCCCGGTGCATCAGAATGTCGGGCGACGATGTCTCGATAGGTGATGCCCGCGCCTCCTCGGTCGTCAAAATCCCGGCCGTAGAACGGCACGCCAAGCACGATCTTGTTCTTCGGCCAACTGCGGTAGTTCGTCCAATACGCAAGACCCGTCGAGGAGGCTGAGGATCCTGAACCGATGGCCTGTTCGAATGAGGAATGCGGCCCCGGCGCTGACCACGGTCCAGAGAAGTCGTAGCCCATCACATGCACATAGTCCACAAGCGGATGCACATCTTCGTAGTGCCGACCGAACCAGTCTCCAGGATAAACATCCAGAGATATCTACGGGCCGTCCAAAGCAGTCCGTAAATCCTGCAGCAAGGCGACCAGGCTCGCCTTTTCCGAAGCCACCGGCAGGTTGGCGTTGTCCTTGGTCCAATGCTCCCAGTCGATGTCAACTCCGTCGAGGCAGTGCGTCTCCAGATATTGGCTGACCGTCTCTACGAAAATCCTGCGGGTGTCGTCGTTTGCAGCCAGGGCAGTAAGACCCTCTGAACTGCCTCCACCTCCCACCGAAACGTACACTTCCACACCGTGCGCATGTGCAGTCGACACCAATGCGCTGATCTGTGTCAACCGGCTAGTGTCAAGCGATCCGTCAGCGCGTGGTATGGCAAAAGCATAAATCACGCGCGTGAGCATATCCCACCGGATCCGAGAGACGGGTGTTATGTCATGTCTATAGGCAGGATAGAAGCCAATCACGTGATGCGCGAATGTCTTGCCCTCGAAGGTGCCGGCGCAGCTTGGCTGCACCTCCGGGTCAACGACCGGCGAGCAGCCGAAGTAGGCAAGGAGGAGGACTATTGAGAAGGCTTGGGCCTTGAATCGCATGGGCCATGCAGGTTCGCAACCTGATCGCTGTGAGTGACCGCCTGGATTCAGATCCAACCGTGCAAGTGAGAGGCATGTTTCGTGATAGCCAAGAGCTCAAGCGTCCTTTATCTGAGCTGAGCCGACAATACCTGTCTTCGCAGCAGCAAAGGCATGGAATCGCAGGCAGCCGACAATCCATGGGGTCCCGTGCAAGCAACGAGACTGGAAGAAACCCATGAACGGAGGCAGTATTCTCCAAAGGGTCTTGTTAACAAGAGATTCGCGGCGTATATTAGCCTCCGAACAATGCATGAAGAACCCGGTAAAGGGTAACCGGATTGGTTACAGGACAGCCTTCTGGTGTATAGGAGTATGGAGTTCCTGAGCAAAGGGAACGAATTCCCTCCAGAGTAATTGCAGGCGTGTATGCGCGTTTCATTGTTTTTATTGGCAGCGGTTTTCCTGATTGCGTCCAGCTTCTTGTCGGTTCGACTCCGTTATTTTAACACGGAGTTCGATGCGGGGGTGATCACGGTTACCTGGGAAGCACAGGAGGAGACAGATGTCAGTACGTACGAACTCTATCGGAAGTCTGGCCAGGCAGAGGACTTTTCGAGAATTGCCGATATCTCCGTGCATGGTGTGAACACCCCGTACAGGGTACGCGACGACAAGGTCTACAAGTCACCGGCGGCGACCGTTGATTATCGCTTGGAGGCGGTACTGACCAATGGTCTGCGGCAGCGGATAGCGGAGAGAAAAGTGAACTATACGCCCACAGCTATTCCACGAAGCTGGGGTAGTATCAAGGCGATGTTTCAGAATTAGTGTGCCCCGTTTATGCGCACACTGATTCTTGGTAAAGAGCGGATTGAACGAACACTTGCACGTCTCGCCTGTGAAGTGGACGAGCGGAATCAGGGCACCGAAGGTTTGATTCTGTTCGGGATCGTGCCGAAGGGAATTCTTGTGGCCCAAGCCCTTGCACGACACATCAGCGAGATCGCAGGGCGCAGTGTGGTTCCTGTTCCGCTGGATTTAGAGGATCCAAGCCAAAAACCAGAGGATGTGACCGGGAAGGTAGTGGTCATTGTTGATGACGTTCTTTACACGGGTCGAACGGCGCACCGCGCGGTTGCAGCTGTATGTGAAATGGGATCGCCAGCCCGAATTCAGTTAATGGTTCTCATAGACCGTGGGCATCGCGAAATGCCGTTGCAACCTGATTATGTCGGACGCAAGCTGCAAACCAAATACCGCGAGCGTGTAGATGTGGATGCAGAAGAGGGCCTATCGGTGTACCTCACCGAGTAAATCCAAGTCCGTGCTAATCTTTAGGACCTGGGCATCGAATCGTATCAGAGGTATGTAGGGGCCTTTTGACGCGTCATTGTCTCTGCTAGTGCATGAACGGACCGACAACCTAGTCTTCAGGGATTGCCATATCCATTCGGCAGTCGGATTTCTTGCATGGTCGCCAGCCGGGGTCCCCTTGAGTTCCACAACCCTAAAGATGCGATCAGTTTGAAGATTCGCCGCCGCCATTAATCTCTAATCCAAGGAATCGGCAGTCGTAAACAAGCGGATGTCCGATCCTTCCGGCGAGAGTTCTCCCGGTTCAGGGGACTGTCGTAGAATCAGGGGATTGTCGGGATCTCCCTCCTGACCCAGTAAGCGAGGCCAAAAAAACAAAGCGCGAAGCAGGCTGTCAGCTGTATGATGGTGCTGCCCGACCACGTTAGGCACTTCGACAAGTCGGTTCCGGTTTAAGCCGCGCCCATACCAGACCGTGACGCTGTCCCCCCGGGGAACAAGAGATCCCGCGACTGGGTCCGTGCGAGTCACCGCACCAGGATCGGGGCTGGGGATTGTATCAGGCTCTTCGTGGACGATCAGGCCCGCGGCCCTCAACGCCAGCCGCGCATTGCGGCGGGATTGTGTGCTCACATCAGGAACGACTACATCCTGTTCTAATCCACGATAGATGGAGAGATAGATTCGTCGCCTAGGCCTTACGGATGCACTTGGGCGTGGGGTTTGAACCGCAACCAAGCCCTGCAGACTGTCCGGCCCGATACGAGAAGTGGTGTCGCCAAATACAAGTCCGACAGAATCAATCGCCAAAAGAGCTTCAGAAATGGGCATGCCCCGAAAATCAGGAACGGAAACCACCTCACTCTGGCGCGTGACTCGAGGCATGATGACTTGGTCAACCGTGAGGTATAGTGCAAAAAACACCACTATCAGCAGTGCTGCGCCCCATTTGAGGTAAGGATTCTTCCGTAGAGGGAGGCGTTTCACAGGGACTCAGGAAAAAAATAAAAAAAAATCACAAAAACGGGAAATTTTGGGAACAACGGATTTTTTGGCACAGTTAGACGCGGTCTTTGCTATGATCAGCATAGCGGAATTACTGCTTAGCCAGTCTGTTCTTTCCCTGTTTTCAACTTCCGGTTTTACGCGTCACCGCAGGATCTGGTGCCACGTTTTATAGCACGGAAAAAAAAGTAAAACGGGGATTCTCACAGATTTGTTTTAATCAAAAAAATTCCGTACGTTGGTACTCCTGCCTTTTGGGGCAGGCACAGTTCTTTGACAGGTTGAGAGTATAGCGAGTCCTTTGTCGATTCAGACAAGGATCCGGTTGTTCTGTTATGGAACAGCCAATCCAAATTTAGTCAGGAAGAGTGTGCTATAAGTGCTCACATAAAAAGTTCAAAATCTCTAACTACGGAGAGTTTGATCCTGGCTCAGGACGAACGCTGGCGGCGGGCTTCATACATGC
>JAPPBZ010000052.1 GCA_026702635.1 Bacteroidota bacterium | reverse complement strand
CTGGAACATGAACATTTGACCTACCGGTTCAGCGGGCACGACATTCGTCTCACAGATGTAGGAGGCAGAGTGATTCAGGGAATTCTGTCCTGAGGATGTACACGTGAAGCGACGGGAAAATATGTCTATTGTGATTGGATACTCGAAGACAATGCCCTTGGAACCAATAACTCTATAGGTCCATAGAATTGGCTCTCATTTTTCGAGGAGACAAGAGTTTCACAGTAGTAAACCCTGGCACTACACAGCGCTGATTGAATGTACCTTGCAATTCATAACTGGATGAAAGTAGAACCGCTTGAAGTGACCGTCAAGCGGTTGGTCAAGTATGGTTATAAAGCTCTGGAAATCCAGGGTGAACCCTATAAATATGATCCGAGTCAGGTCAAGAAACTTCTGGACGATCATGGGGTGCGGTGTTGGGGAAGTGTGACCTTGATGCTGGATGAGCGCAACCTGCTTGCGAAAAGTGAGAGTCAGCGTGCACAGTCCGTGACTTATGTGAAGGACTGTATCCGAATGGTGGGCGCGCTGGGCGGAGAAGTAATTTCGGTGGTCCCCGGCACCGTCGGCAAAGTGGTCCCGGACTCAACGCCGGAAAACGAATGGGATTGGTGCGTTGCCGCGCTGAAAGAAATCAACGCCTATGGCCGTGAATGCAACGTGAAGATTGGCATTGAGCCAATCAACCGGTTCGAAACCTACTTCGTCAATCGTGGGGCTCAGGCATTGGCCCTTGCGGAAGCAGTGGCTCCAGATTGCGGCGTTTGCCTGGACATCTTTCATATGAATCTAGAAGAAGATGATCCAATCGGGGCAATTTATGAGGCAGGCAGTCGCTTAGTAAACTTTCATGTTGCAGACAATAACCGTATGGCATGTGGTATGGGATCGTTCGACTGGCCAGCGATCATTAAAGCGCTCAAGGATGTTGGCTACGATGGTGCCCTTTCTGTCGAATTTTGCCCTCCTCTTGATCGGACACCGGCGAACCAATTTCCAGGTAGTGTTGACTTGAACCCGGAAGGGATTTCAGACTCCGAGCGTAAATTTTTAGAAGATCACGGTAGCAGTGTCTTCAGCACCGACTTCTACGAGATGCATGTTCGGCGGTCCGCCGAAACCTTACTTCCGCTGATCTGACAGGCTTGCACATCACGTCCAAGCCTAATAACCTGTCACATTACCCGGTCTACAAACTCGCGGTTGTGGACTGTTACCGGAACATTCATGAGCTCTAAAATCCCGCGGGCCACATGCTCAGATAAGCGCCGAAACGCTTCTTCTCCCTTTTCTTTGGTCGCACGCAGTGGATTGCCAATCACCCCACTTTCAATAAACTCATGGTGATCCATAGGGAAGTTGAAATACGTGTAGCCCTCGAACTCCACATCAGGCATTCCATCCTTTTTGGCAAAGGACCGTGGCAAGAAATCAGGAATATGAGCCTTGGTAAATGCAGCTCTTTCCATTCGAACCAAGTCTTCGTTCCACGCCAAATCCTGCGCTGTCTCCAATTCACTGGCATGCCAACCTGGAGTTTCCTCGGGTGGGTTCTCCATGAGCCCCTTCAGTATGCCCGTGTATCGCTCCATGTATGGCTTTACAAAACTGATCAAGGCTCCTGTTTCATAACGGAGCTTTCTCAGGACCGGATCCACCACCTTGATATTTGAGCCATGACCATTAATGAAAATGATACGATTGAATCCGTGATGGATCAAACTGCGGGCAACATCATGCATTACGGCCAACAGCGTGGTACTGCGCACCGTAATGGTACCGCGCCCTTCACCGGGCTCATGCATGTGCTGCGGTGAGTACCCCATCCAGATAGGCGGAGTATGCAAGACACCAATCAGATGAGAGATTCGCTGAGAGATATGTACGGCAGTGATGGTATCCGTATAGATGGGCAAATGGGGGCCATGCTGCTCCAGGCTTGCCAATGGGACTAGAATAATATCCTTGTGTTGGAGATAATTCCTGATGTCCGTCATCGTCAAGTCCCCCAGATCCCATGAGAGAAACTGTGCCCGGAAGTCATCGTCTCCGTCGGTGAGTTTAGGTAAATGGCTAAGGTCGTTCGGTGATGATGCGATCATGATATTTATGATTCGATTAGTTGGATAAACAAGTCTGCCACGGCTTCCCCAAAAGCAGGGTCATTCACATGGCACTCGTAGAGTTCTACGGGAATGTCCGTGCGTAAATGCTGTTTTAACTCGCCAATGAATCTGGCATCAGCATCGGGATCCCAAAACACACCCTCCGGCACGTTGGGAATCGATAGCCCCTGGAGGGGGATCGCCATTTTGACGGGCCCCTTGGCTGGATTGAGCTTCCGGGCAAAGATTCTCCCCAGTTCTGCCATTTCATCACTGGAAGCTCGAACCAGTACATATTCTGGGTTATGGTCATATATGGGGCGATCATTTAGCGTGTCCGGCACGGTCCCCGCATTCCAGACACTAAAATCAATACATCCCGGGACGACCACTTGTGGCAACCCGAGGCGACCGATCACCTCTAACCGGTCCGGTCCGCCGTCGTGAATTCCTCCAACAAGTGGATCATATACCTCGTTGGTCGTAAAGTCAATCACACCGATAAACTGATTCTGCGCCGCCAGCTCTTCCATTGCGGGACCACCCACACCATTGGAGTGGAAAATCACCGCCTCGTACCCGGCATTTTCCAAGCGAGTCTTTGCAGCCATAACCGCAGTGGTGGTATTGCCGAGCATCGTTATCGCAACGTTGTGTCCCTTCGGTGCAAATAGACCTCGACCGTGCATAACCATCCCTTGCAGCGCTGCGGCAACATTATCAAAAACGCTGCAGGCGATAGGATTCAGGCCTAAAATATCCACCACTGAATGGACAATCATCATATCGCGCGTACCGACCAGTGGCTCAAAAAAATGGTAGCCGGAGGCAATGGGGGACACTAGTACTTTGGGGACGCCAACTGGAAGAACCATCATTGCCGCTGCTCCCATAACGGCTCCTTCCGCACCGCCCATACTCACCGCTGCATCAAGGCGCCCGCTTTGATGCAGCTCCGACATGAGGTTCCTGAGTGATTCCCGCATCAGAGCGACAGCCTTCCCCCGACTACCTGCCGAGCGCATGGCTTCAAGACTGGATCCTGCGTAAGTTGCTGATTCTTCATGGGGTATATCCGGCACGATGTCCAGCGGCTCCCCAAGAATTCCAGAATCAATCACAATGGTAGATAATCCTAGCGCTCGTAGACGATCACGCAGGTGGGCTATTTCAGGACCTTTGGTGTCCAATGTACCAATAAGTACGACGGTCTTGGCCATTACTGATCTCTGTCTAATCGTGCGAGCAGCAGCTCAAGCAAGCATTGAACCTTCAGAGAATACTTATTTCGGAGACCGAGTTCATGGAGTGTCGCAGGATCGTCACACAAGAGAATTTGTGCACCTCGGCTCATGGCATCCTCGAGTCGCGATTCAGTAAGCCGAACTCCTATTTCTGGACGCGTAAACTGGATTGCTGTGCTTCCAACGGGATGGGCACGCTCACGGCACCAGAATAACTCAAGCGGTGGATTCCCCAAAATGGCTTCGCAAAGCGTGCGTGCGCTATCGAAGCGCGCGGGAAGACGAACCGCATGCGTAGGATCCACATAGGCAGTGGGATGCTCCTTGGTTTTCGTCAATGGCTTGATCCTGAGACGCCCTTCCCGAATTTGATCTGCCAGAAAATCAACCAAATCAATCAGAACAATCTCTTCGGGCCAAGACAGTCCTAACCGTTCCTCATACATCTGGCGAAATGCGAAAAGATCCTGAGGCGAAAGTACCAACAATTTCTTCACGCCGGCCCCCTGCAATTCGTCTATGCATAATTGGGATTGTCGCCGTGCCGTGTCGGGGAACCCGAGGGAGCAGGGAATAAACCCACTGTCGAGTCCACAGCCTACAGGGACAGCGTCCACTTTGCAAGCAGCAAGCAGATTCAGGGCTGCCTGCATAGTGCTTGAGACAAGATTGAAGCCTGCGTCTCCTACGAAAAGCCCCCATTCACCCTGTAACGTGGCGGGCTGGTAGGTTCCAAAGGCAGAGTGATTCTTTAGGATCTGATCATTGACCTGTGTAATTGCGGCAGGAGCAAGCCCCTCTGCTGCTACTTCCGCACGGATTGCAGCAATCGCAGCAGGCAAGGGTTGATCGGTAACACAATGAGCCCGACAATTTCCTCCATCGGGTTCTGCATAGAGGACATCCAGGGTACTGGCGTTCCAGGCAAGGTTTCCACGGCGTTGCATGGAAGCAACCAAGGCAATGCCATGAGGCGTGAGGGACTCGTTATGTGTCACATGCCCTACAGGTGCCACATGTCTGCACATCAAGCAGAAGCGGCAATTCTCTATGGCATTAATGGCTGTAATCATGGGTCCACTAATACCCAAATCCTACTTTGCCAGGATTCATGATCCCGTTCGGATCCAGCGATTTTTTGATCTTCTCCAACAGTGGCCACGCATCCCCGTACTGACGGCGCATGAAACGGGAAAGCTTCAGTCCGACACCATGATGCTCATTCACCATTCCGCCGTTTTCTAGCACGGCCGTCATCGCTGTATTCCATACCCGATTATGCAGTTTTACAGCTTCCCGGGCGTCATCGGGAGGATTCTGGATAATGAACCGTGTGTACACCATCACGCCCCAGTGAAACCAGTGGGAAAAATGACCGATGAAGTCAATATCCCATTCTTTGAATCCTTCCTCTACCGCTTTCTTTTCGGCGAAGTAAAGCTTTTCGATTTTATCATAAGTCGTCACGGTCTCCGTGGTCCCATACATCCAGGGCAGTTTGAGACTTTGAGGTGGATAATAAAAATCGTATCTCTGATTCCACCAGGCTTCTCCAGGTTCTCGTCCAAGGTCTTTCGCTCCGAATTTGTTAATGATCTCCATCGCTTTCCGCTCCTGCAAAGCAGCGATCTCTTCATCGCCATCAAATCCAATGACCATATAGGCACCTTCAAGCTCATATCCCAGGATTTTCTTCACCCGAGAGGCGGTTGAACGAGGATCATACAAGCGAATCACAAAGGGATCTAAACGCCGTGTCATGATCTGGCGGCCAGCCTCGAGTGCTTTTGTCAAGTCATCAAAGAGAACCGCACGAAGAAGGCGACAACTGGGCAGATAGTCCAGTTGCATTGTTGCTTCGGTGATCACTCCAAACGTGCCCTCAGATCCCAGGAAAAGACGATAAAAGTCGGGCCCTGCCGCATGTTGAGGTACAATCGGTGTCCGTAAAATGTGACCGTCAGGTAATACCACCTGCATACGCAGCACGAGGTCTTCTGCCTTCCCATACTTGTTGCTGATGGTCCCTGTCCCACGCGGAGCCAAATACCCTCCAAGTGTGGCGCAATTTGCCGATGCGGGATAGTGTGGAAGCATAAGCCCTTTCTCGTTCACCGCCCATTCCAGTTGCTTGCCGTTGATGCCAGCTTCTGCCGTGACCGTGAGAGATTTTTCGTCAATCTCGATGATCCGGTTCATCCGCTTTGTATCCAGAATAATGCCCCCAAATACAGGCAAGGCACCACCTTGAGAACCAGATCCACCTCCCCACGGGATGACTGGAATCCGATAGCTGTTGGCCACCTTAAGAATCTCTGAAATCTCCTCCGCGCTCCCTGGACGCACGATGTAGTCCGGTTTACGCGGGATTTCCCCACGATCAAGCCACATCTGAGGCAGCCAAAACCAGTCCGTGGAATACACAAGCCGATCAGATTCGTCGGTGGACACATGTGGATCGCCCACGATTTCTACGAGCTCACTGCGAATCATCTCGGGCTGTAGTCCTGTCCAATCCATTTTCGCACCAAAGAAGGTTTATTGAGGCCTAATTGAAGTTCGCTCTCTTATTCCTTACAGGTTCCAAAAGTATGCCGGTTCTCATATTATTTGACACGAGCCTTCTGAGCACCAACTGAATCGTACACTCGTGGAATTTGCTTTTGTTGTTGCATTGAATCTCGAGGTTCCAGAACCATGTTTTTTTGCAAAGTCACGCAATGATCAAGCGATAGATTTCGTATAATGAAGGTCTGTAACATCTCGTCACTAAGATACAAATGATTACTACGTTACACCTACTTTGGGCTTTGGCCTTGACCATTGGACTCCCTAGCCAGTCATCCGTGCTCATTGTGTCTGGGCAGAACAATCATGATTGGGAGCGCACTGTGGCACATCTTGAGCGCACGCTCCAGGACGCGGATATATTTTCTATTCATGTAACCTTGACTCCAGACAAAGAAGCTGATCAAGGTGCCTGGGATGATTGGGATCCTGCATTTGATTCCTATGATGTGGTCCTTTTGGCGTACAATGGAGAATTATGGCCCGAACGTGTACGCAAAAGCTTTGAGGAATATGTTTCGGGGGGAGGGAGTGTCTTGGTTCAGCATGCAGCAAACAATGCCTTTCCCGGATGGGACGCCTATGAAGCAATGGTCGGACTTCTATGGAGAGGTAAAGACGCGGGTTATGGGGCCTATTGGGATGAGGAGCAAGGTCTGACCCGTGTAGCTCCCGGAGAAGACCGCGGTGCTGGACACGGGCGATTGCAC
>JAPPBZ010000302.1 GCA_026702635.1 Bacteroidota bacterium | reverse complement strand
GCCCGCAACAAATCCACCGTGGCGCGCAGCGTGTTCACAAAAGCCCGGCAGAGATACAACTATGTGGCTGACCGCGTCAAGACAACGGGCGAGGTATTTCTCGGGCTCACGTTTGCGTGCGCACAGTGTCACGATCACAAATATGATCCAATCACCCAACGTGATTACTATCGCCTTTTTGCCTTCTTCAACAGTGTTCCCGAACGTGGACTAGACGGAGACGGCGGCATAAACGCTGTACCACAACTGGCAGCCTTGAGTCCTCTCGCTACAGAAGTTGAAATCGAAGAAGTAAAGGCCGACCTAGCAATGCTGCGTGCCGAAACCGGCCGTTTCGATCCAGTCCAGGGCGTTTGGGAAGATCGCGAGCGATCCTTGCTTAGTACGCGTGGACAGAACCTGAAGCTGCATCCGCTCCAAGCCACCAAAGTCACGACGCCCAACTCGGGGTATACGGGTGAAGTACAGACCGACGGCTCGGTGCGTATTGACGAGCCCGCATACTTTGCCGCCTACAATGTCTCGCTTACTGTACCTGAAGACCTGGATAGCGAAATCACTGGGTTGCGTGTGGTGTTTTACCCGGATAATGTTTCTGGCACACTGGGGCACGGCAATGGCGACCTGCCCGAGTCCTTCGTAGTAACGAGCGTTCATGTGCGTGCTGGTGCACTACCGACCGACCAGGTGGATTTTCACAGTACGCATGGATTGGCACGTGTGACAGCATCACATATCCATCCAGATTATGCTCCCGAAAACGTGCTCGACGACCGGAGACACAATGGCTGGTCGCCCCATCCGGTGCGAAGCTCACCAGTTCATCTAACGCTCACCTTTGATGTGCCGCTTGATTCGAAGGAAGTGCCGCACTTTACGGTGATGCTGAACTTTGGCTCCGGAAATTGGCAGGTAGCGAGGCATTTTCGTGTGCTGGCAATGGAAGGTATCGATGACGGCACGACATTGCCTGCACAAGTGCAGCATGCGCTAGTAAATGGCGACGGGAATTCGGGGTT
The DNA here is from genome assembly GCA_026702635.1 of Bacteroidota bacterium. Taxonomy (GTDB): domain Bacteria; phylum Bacteroidota; class Rhodothermia; order Rhodothermales; family Bin80; genus Bin80. Next base: position 5,661 of record JAPPBZ010000302.1, on the reverse strand, counting down.
ATTGCGTCAGGCATTCTATGAGCGAGCAGAAGAGGCTGCGCCACTACGCCACGCCATTGCCAATCTCGAAGAGCGGTTGCGCGTGCTCACGGAGCCACATCCCACGATGGTCATGGCGGTGACTGATGTCCCGCGGCCGACGCGTATCCTGTACCGTGGCCAATATGACCAGCCTACCGATTCTGTTTCGCCGGGTGTGCCATCTTGGCTGCCGCCTCTGCAGGAAGATGCTACTCGGTTGGATTTGGCTGAGTGGCTGATGCATCCATCTCACCCGCTAACGGCCCGTGTTACTGTCAATAGATTCTGGCAAATGGTATTTGGACGTGGCCTCGTACCTACAGCAGCAGACTTTGGTGCGCGTGGCTCCTTGCCGACGCACCCCTCGCTGCTGGATTGGTTGGCCATCACGTTTGTGGAATCCGGATTCGATACAAAGGCGCTCCTCAAGACCATGGTCATGAGCGCTACGTACCGGCAATCGAGCCGTGCCACGCCGGATCTGTTGACGCGAGACCCACAGAACGCCCTTTTGGCCCGAGGCCCGCGTTTCCGGCTGCAAGCCGAGTTTATTCGTGATCAAGCACTGGCCATAAGCGGGTTGCTGGTACACCGACTGGGTGGCCCCAGTGTTCATCCCTACCAGCCCACCGGACTTTGGAAGGAAGTCAGCCACTATGGGAGCACGCCCGCTACGGCCCAGACGTTTGTCCAGAATCATGGTGAAAAACTCTACCGCCGCAGCCTGTACACCTACTGGAAACGGACGGCGCCCCCGCCCAGCATGATGGCATTTGATGCGCCAACGCGAGAGGTATGTACGGTGCAGCGCGAAAATACGAACACACCTCTGCAGGCGCTCGTATTGCTGAATGATCCGCAATTTGTAGAGGCCAGTCGAGCTTTTGCAACTCGAATCCTCAGCACTGTACCGGAAGCGGAGCGAATTGTGTATGCCTTCGAGGCGGTGACGAGCCACGAGCCTGATAGGGAAGACCGGCATCGCTTGGAAACTCGTCTGGCGGAAGAGATGCGAGTATTTGAGGCTGATTCTGTCCGCGCTCGTGCTATCTTGAGCGTTGGCGCGTCGCCGACAGCATTATCGACGGATTTGGCCACTCATGCGGCTTGGACAGTAGTGGCGAGTGTGCTTTTAAATCTCAGCGAAACCATCACCCGCAACTGATGAATCCGTTACTCGCCTATGAGCGCACCATTACGCGTCGCACGTTTCTTGGGCAGTCTGCCCGCGGTATTGGTCGTATGGGCCTTGCCGCACTTCTTTTTCCAGATCTGATCAAGCGTCCACCAGGACCGCATTTTGCCCCAAAGGCGCGCCGCATTATTTATCTGTTCCAGTCTGGTGGACCGTCTCATGTGGACCTATTTGATTACAAGCCGCTGCAACGCGATCTGCATGCTACGGAGCTACCTAACTCCGTCCGTGGGGACCAGCGGGTCACCGGTATGACCGTCAATCAGGCTTCCTTTCCGGTTGTTGCGCCGAACTGGCCCATGCGGCGATGCGGCAAACACGGAACATGGATCAGTGACCTCTTGCCGCATACGCAAACGATTGCTGATGACATTTGCATCGTTAAGTCGATGGTCACTGAGGCCATAAATCATGATCCGGCAATCACCTTCATCAACACCGGGTCCCAGCAAATCGGCCATGCCAGTCTCGGAGCTTGGCTCAGTTACGGACTTGGCAGCGAAAACGAGAATCTGCCTTCGTACGTCGTGCTTCTTTCACAGGGCTCAGGAAAAAATCCAGGGCAGCCGATTTTTGCGCGACTTTGGGGTAGTGGATACTTACCCAGCGAGCATCAGGGTGTAATGCTTAGGCCGGGAGTTAATCCGGTGCTGTATCTGAAGGATCCGCCCGGCATTACACGAGGGCAACGCCGAAGAATGTTGGACGACTTGGCGGCCATGAACCGAAAGAAAGCTGAAGATGTCGGGAATCCGGAAACATTGGCACGGATTTCGGCCTACGAGATGGCCTACCGCATGCAAACGGCTGTCCCCGACCTAACGGATTTTTCGGACGAGACTGAAGAGGTGTTTGATCTCTACGGGGCGCAAGCGAGGCGTGCAGGCAGTTATGCAGCCAATTGTCTATTGGCACGGCGGATGATAGAACGTGGGGTGCGATTTGTACAACTGTTTCATCGTGGGTGGGACCAGCACATTGCGCTACAGAAGCAGTTGCCGGCGCAGTGTCTTGATGTGGATCAGGCCTCTGCTGCACTGGTCAAGGATTTGAAGCGGCGCGGACTGCTGGAAGAGACCCTTGTGGTCTGGGGCGGAGAGTTCGGGCGTACGATTTACAGTCAGGGCGAGCTCGGCCATCCCAGTAGCGGGCGCGACCACCATGGACGCTGCTTTTCGATGTGGATGGCTGGTGGCGGCATTCGCCCGGGGTTTGAGTACGGGCTCACCGACGACTATTCTTACAACGTACTTGAGAATCCTGTGCACATTCGAGATCTCAACGCTACTCTGTTACACCAGTTGGGTATTGATCACAACCGCCTTACGGTGAAGTTTCGGGGACTGGATCAGAAGCTCACGGGTGTGGAAGAGGCACATGTGGTAAGTGATATATTGCTTTGACCAACTGTGAGGCACCTGATTGAGTCAGAATCCATCTTCATCATGGCACCACTTTGGTCATTTCGTTAGCGTGACCAGAATCAGCAAGCCTTCACTGCAAGGGTAAACCGCGGATCCCTATGGCAATAATCTACGTTGGGTGCGCGAACAACGAAAGCGCCTGACCCACAGGACATTGTGTGTGTAGGATACAACATGCGGATCTATGTGCCTTACGGGCGTATGTGGCTCCCCTACTATACGCATCGACTTCGGGGGCGCCCCAAAAACATCACGTTTCTGTTACGCACTCTTTTCCGATCCTGACGCCAAATAGCGCTCAGCATCTATGGCTGCCATGCAGCCGGTCCCCGCTGCCGTGACCGCTTGCCGATAGACATGATCCTGCGCGTCCCCACACGCAAACACCCCCGAAATATTGGTCCGGGTTGATCCTGGCAGTGTTTTGATATAACCCTGATCATCCATATCCAACCAGGATGTGAAGAGCGCCGTGTTCGGTGTGTGTCCGATCGCTACAAAGAATCCGCTGACCGGTAATTCTCTTTCAACTTGGTCCTTCACATTCTTGAGCCGAACTCCTGTGACCTCATCTGTGCCCAGGACATCCGTGACGATTGTGTCCCAGATGATCTCAATTTTGGGATGATCCTTCACGCGCTGCTGCATGATTTTTGAAGCGCGCAACTGATCACGGCGATGAACCAACCAAATTTTTGATGCAAACCGTGTCAGGAATAGCGCTTCTTCCATCGCCGTGTCTCCGCCTCCCACAATGGCCAAATCTACACCACGGAAAAACGCCCCATCACAGGTTGCACACGCAGATACGCCGCGTCCCAAAAGACGTTTTTCGTTGTCTAGTCCCAGGTAGCGGGCCGAAGCTCCGGTCGCAATGATCACCGTGTCTGACAAAAGACCTGTTTCATCATCTATCACGATTTTGAACGGGCGTTCGGACAGGTCTACCTGGGTAACGGAGCCGTAGCGCACTTCCGCCCCAAAACGCACCGCTTGCGCCTTGAACTCCTCCATCATGACGGGCCCGAGAACTCCATCCACATAACCAGGATAATTTTCAACGTCTGTCGTTGTCGTAAGCTGTCCGCCGGGTTCGAGCCCTTCATAGACGATTGGGACAAGGTTTGCCCGGGCCGCATAGAGTGCTGCCGTATAACCTGCTGGACCGGAACCGATAATCACGACCCGCTGGTGCTCTGTACTTTCAAACGAAATCTCCGGTGTGATGGGTGTAGACGACATTTTCCAGGCTTAACGCTGAGGTTTAGGGATCTCTTTGGCTAACGAACGTAGTGAACCTGGTTTGTCCGTGAACACGGAAAGTTGCTCTGCTTCAATGATCCGTAGTTGCCAAGCCAGCGCGATTACGCAGGCTGTCCAATCAGTGCATCCAGCTTCTTCTGGAACTCCCGCTTGCTCGCCGAGCCGATCATCTGATCTCGCACTTCCCCTCCGACAAAAAAGAGTAACGTGGGAATAGAGCGTACATTGTAATTCATTGCTGTCTGCGGGTTTGTATCCACATCTACTTTCCCCACTTTCGCTTTGCCGGCATAGTCTGTAGCCAATTCTGCTACGATCGGAGCAATTGCGCGACATGGTCCGCACCATGCAGCCCAAAAGTCAACCAGGACGGGAACGTCAGAATCCAAAACCTCCGTCTGAAAATTGGCATCAGTCAGCTCGATAGTAGCCATAGATCTATATTAAATTTGATGGTTGATAGACACTTCCTATTGTACGCAAAACTGCTCTGTAAGTTGAGCTATGCCGCCACGCGTTCCATGTACTCCGCAATGCTTCCTAGGTAGACCGATTTCATTGCATCCGATGAACAATGGACAACTTGTTGACCGCCTACTGTGACCGAGAACTCAGGTTTTGATTGTACGGTACCCAAACAGGTCCATTGCACCTTTGAATGCTCCCCCAGGATCTTTTGCATCCGCTCAACCTCTGACACAGCTACCGAGAGAATGATTCGGGATTGTGCTTCACCAAACAGCAGCGCATCCAGGCGGAAGTCTCCCTGTGGCGATAGGAGTATGTCTGCCCCCATCGCCTCTGTGAATAGAATACATTCTGCCAGTGCTACCAATAATCCCCCATCAGCAACATCGTGAGCACTTGCAATGACTCCTCCCTGGATCAGTGCAAGTGTGGCTGCCTGCACGGCATGTTCCTCGGCCAGGTCCATGTGCGGAGCATCTCCGCAAATTTGTCCATGAATACTGCTCAAGTATTCCGTACCTCCGATTTCCTGGTGCTGTCCTCGAAAATTCCAGGCTTTGGGACTCAGGAGATAGATGAGATCTCCTGCGTGACGAAATCCCGACTGTGTTGCGTGGGTTTCCACATCCTCTACCAAGCCTAACATCCCGATGGTCGGGGTTGGAAATACTGCGCCCTCTGGATTCTCATTGTAGAACGAAACATTTCCTCCCGTTACCGGAGTATTGAACGTTTTGCATGCATCACTCATGCCCCCGACAGCTTCCTTGAATGTCCAGTATACCTCTGGCTTATACGGATTGCCAAAGTTGAGACAGTTTGTGATTGCCAGGGGTCGTCCTCCTGCACACACGACATTCCGTGCGGCTTCGGCGACGGCAATCTGGCCTCCTTTTCGTGGGTTCAGATAGATATACCGTCCATTGCAGTCGGTTTTGACCGCCAATCCTTTTTTTGAACCTTTAATACGTACCACCGCTGCATCACTGGCACCTGGGCCACCGACTGTCCCTGTCCGCACCATCGTATCATATTGTTCAAAGACCCACTGCTTGGATGCAATATTGGGGGCCCCGAGGAGACGTATCAATATGGATTCAACCTCGTGCGCCTGCACATCCGCCAGATCTGGAAGAATGGATGTCGTATTCAGGTACTTTGGGCGGCTACTTTCACGATGATAAATGGGGGCTCCTCCCCCCAGGACGAGGTGGTCGGCCTCCACATCGGCAACCACTCACTCCTCGGCTCCCGGTCGAATCCGGCGCCAAGTGGCCATTGATGAACAGG
>JAPPBZ010000293.1 GCA_026702635.1 Bacteroidota bacterium | reverse complement strand
ATAGTATCCGCAGCCTAACAGTTATGGTCGGTACTCTGCTCTTTGTGGCGTCCGGCGTAATGGCTCAACGCTCACCTCAGATTGAGGTTGATTATGCTTCTTTTGTCTACGATGAGCGGGAGTCCCTGGTAGAACTTTATATGGCGGTGGAGGCGAGTTCCCTTACCTATGCGGCACAAGATTCGGGCTACGGTGCCGCGGTTCCACTTCATTTGAGTTTGGCACGTTCCTCAGCAGATGCGAACCGGGATCTAGCAGAAGATCGCCCCGTGTGGGTGCAGGAAGATGAACTTCACTTCTTCGTGCCCGATACATCCTCAATAATTGAGGGACAAGTTTTTTTGCGTCAAACTCAGTTCACGGTAGTGCCAGGCAAGTATGAGCTGCAAGTGGATCTGTTGATTACAGAGCAGAAAATGATCCAGTCACGCCGAGATCTGATCGTACCTGATTATAGCCAGCGGGAAAATTGTTTGCTTTCAGATATCACCCTGGCTTCCAGCATTGTGGATTCGGATGATAACGAGGATCCTCACTACAAGAATGGATTCTCGATCCTCCCGAATACGAATCAATTGTACGGCGTGGATTCTGCACAACTATTCTATTATGTAGAAGCCTACAATACTGGTTGTGCTGCGTCGGATTCAGGTGAGTATACCGTGCTCACGTATGTGGCAGAAGCAAGTAGTCCAGTCCGGGTTCTGGGTCTTGAGAAGCGATCTGAACGTAGTGTGCGCCAGACAGATATTCTCGTTGGTTCATTTGATTTGTCTGATCTTGGATCGGGAACCTACTTTCTACGCATAGCAATTCTCAGTAGCAGCAATGAAACTATAGTAGAAGGGAGTCGAAAATTCTTTCTTTTCAATCCATCCGTAGATACTCTCCAGTCCGATGTAATTACGGGTGACGAAACATTTGAGACAAGTAGTTATGCAACTATGACGGAGGAAGAAATAGAAAGGGGATTGAAGTATATTCAGGTCATTGCGAATGAACGGGAGTCCAGACAGATTCGACGTGTTCAAGATTTGGATGAGCGAAGGAGATTATTAATGGATTTCTGGGAGGTACGTGATCCAACTCCTGGGGCAGGGGGCAATGAGTTTCGGGATGAGTTCTATCGGTTGTTGGCGTATGCGAATGAACGCTATTCTGTGCAGCGAGTCGAAGGCTGGGAGACGGATCGCGGAAATATTCTCCTAAGGTATGGCAGGCCAACAAATATTGAATCGAATATGTACGAGCGGGGACGAAAGCCATACGAGATATGGAAATACAATAACATTCCCGGCGAAGGACAGGCTGAGTTTATATTTGCGGATTTAGATGGATTTGGCGATTTTGAATTGATTCACTCTACGGTTGCAGGCGAACGGAAGCTCCCTGATTGGCCTCAAAGAATTTCCGATAGGTATTGACGTGGAAACAACAACAATAGAATCACTCTCAAAGCAGATTGGACAGACAGCTACCCTGCGGGGTTGGTTGCAGCAAAAACGTGGTTCCAAGGGACTATTCTTCTTGGTCCTCCGTGATGGGACAGGTCAGGTCCAGTGTGTAGTGAATCAGCAGAATGTGGATGCGTCTTCATGGGAAAATGCCTCCGTTGCAACTCAGGAGACGTCACTGGTGATCAAGGGGGACGTCCAGAAGGATGAACGTCAGGTCGGGGGCGTGGAGGTGCAGGTTTCGAGCATTGATGTGATCCAGATCGTAGGCGATTATCCGATTACTCCCAAGTCACATGGAGTAGAATTTTTGATGGATCGGCGTCATCTGTGGCTTCGAAGTCGACGCCCCTGGGCAGTGATGCGTATTCGAAACCGCATCATTATGAGCATACATAATTTCTTTCAGGAGCGTGGTTTTCTCCAGATGGATGCTCCGCTTCTTACAAAGAATGCAGTGGAAGGAACCAGTACGCTCTTTGAGATTGATTATTTCGGGAGCTCAGCATATCTGACACAGAGCGGCCAGCTTCATGGAGAAGTTATGGCAATGGCTTTCAATAAGATCTATACCTTTGGCCCTGTTTTTCGTGCAGAAAAATCAAAGACACGAAGGCACCTGACCGAGTTCTGGATGATAGAGCCCGAAATGGCGTTCTATGATCTGGAGATGAATATGACGCTGGCAGAAGACTTTCTGGTTCGGATTGCTTCGGATGCGGTGTCTGATTGCGAAGAAGAACTCGCGCTATTGGGACGGGATCTGGATGGACTGTACCGGGTTCAGGCACCATTCCCGCGCTTAACGTACAGCGAAGCCGTGGAGCTTATTCGAAGCGAAAAAACCCGGCTCTTGGTTGAAGAAAGGAAACAAGAGTTACGCAGTCAGAAATCAGATCTAGAAAACGAGCGCGCACAGAACAAAGAGATTTATGGGCGCTCAAAGGAGTGGAAGAAGCGTCGTATTGATGCGCGTGAGATTGAGATCAATACCCGTCTTGATCAGATTGAGGAAGAACTACGAAACCTGCCTAAGTGGTGGCAATCAGCGGCTGAGTTTGAGTGGGGTAAAGATTTTGGTGGCAGCGACGAGACACTATTAACCTGGCACTTTGATCGCCCAATTATTGTGCATCGTTATCCAGAAGCCGTCAAAGCGTTCTATATGAAGCGCGACCCAGAAGATGACCGCCTAGCACTTGGGATGGATGTTCTTGCTCCTGAAGGTTTTGGAGAGATTATCGGTGGTGGCCAACGCGCAGATGATTTGACTTTTTTAGAGGAACAGGTGAGACGGCATAATCTTCCTCAGGAAGCTTTTGAATGGTATTTTGATCTTCGCCGATATGGCACCGTGCCCCACAGCGGCTTTGGTCTAGGCCTTGAACGGACGGTTGCATGGGTTTGTGGACTTGAACATATCCGGGAAACGATTCCGTTTCCTCGAACACTCGGACGACTCACGCCATAGGAATGGAACGTTACCCACAGAAGCCGCTACAGTTTATTCCACGATTGCCGGAAGAAATGTTAGTACGGGCCGAGCAATTCCGTGCACTGATGCAGCAGCGCCGTTCTGTTCGCACATTCAGTAGCCGCCCAGTCCCTCGTGAACTTATTGAACAGGCGATTCTGACCGCCGGTACGGCCCCTAGTGGGGCACATCGGGAGCCGTGGCATTTCGTTGCCGTGAACGATCCTAAAATACAATCAGAGATTCGAAAAGCCGCCGAAAAAGAAGAGCGCGAGAGTTACGATCGGCGAATGTCTAAGGAATGGTTGGATGCCCTTCATCCACTTGGCACCGATTGGAACAAGCCGTTTCTTGAATCTGCTCCCTGGTTGGTGATCTGTTTCGCCAAGAATATTGGTGATGACGGAAGGAAAAATTATTATGTTCAAGAGAGTTGTGGAATTGCCTGTGGATTATTTATCGCTGCAATCCACAATCTAGGCTTAGTAACACTGACTCATACTCCCAGCCCAATGCGATTTCTGGGTGATATCCTGGAGAGGCCCAAACATGAAAGGGCCTATATTCTCTTTCCTGTGGGATACCCTGCAGAGGGTGTGATGGTACCGGATCTAAAACGAAAAAGCCAGGAACAGTTAGTTACCTGGCAAGAACGCGATTAAGCAGAGCCTTCGGGATCCTTGCTGTATGGACAAGGATCCCGAAGGAGGCGGGTTTGGATCAGTGCAAAAAGAGAATTTCACTGTAATTTGGCAACGGCCACTTGTCGTGTGGCGTTAGGCCTTCCAGTGCGTCTGCGGCTTGACGAACTTTGAGCATAGCCGGTATGACATTATCTTTTTTGTGCCGTGCATTTTCGTGCAGATCGTCGACATGTACATTCAGTTGCTCGGTCAATTCATCTACTGCACTGACCAGTTCAGAAAGATGGCGATTGACAGACTCTGCAGTGTGAGCAGCGGGGGACACAGCTTTTGACTTCAGACCGGCTTTTGAAGAATGAAGCGAGATCTGTAAGAGTTCATTCAGGTACTCAAAGCCTGCCGGTATGATTTGTGTCCGAACCAGGTTTTCCAGCGTTCTCCCTTCGATATCAATTGCCATTTCATATTGCTCAAAGGCAACTTCCTTACGAGCTTCTAATTCCGCGGCACTTAGAATGCCGAAAGAAGAGAACAGTGCAACATTCTTTTCAGAGTCAAAATGCTGGAGTGCATCAACACTTGTGCGCAGGTTCAACAAGCCACGTTCTTCGGCTTCTTCATGCCATGTCTCCGCGTAGTTGTCTCCTTCAAACAGGATAGACTGAGATTCCATCGCAATTTTGCTTAGCAGGTCAAGTACCGTCTTCTTAAAGACCTCGGGATCGTTCTTGTCTTTTCCACGGAGAGCATCACGCAGACTGTTTGCAAAGTCCCGTAAGGATTCGGCAACGGTAGCGTTCAATACAACATTCGGGAAGGCCAGTCCCTGACTTGATCCCACGGCACGAAATTCGAATTTATTGCCCGTGAAAGCAAACGGAGAGGTACGGTTACGGTCACCTGCATGCTTCGGAACTAGCGGCAACATACTTACCCCCAGAAACAGATCGGTATCTTTTGCCGACGTTAATTCATCGCCATTGATCAGCTTCTGGTACAGATCATAAAGCTGCGAGCCAAGGAAAACACTCAGGATCGCCGGTGGTGCCTCGTTCGCTCCCAAACGGTGGTCATTGCCCGCAGAAGTCACAGATAGCCGAAGCAGGTCTTGATGTTTGTAGACAGCTCGGATCACCGCTGTACAGAAAATCAGAAAAGTAAGATTCTCGTGAGGTGCATGTCCTGGTTCCAACAGGTTCTCTCCATCATCAGTGGAGATTGACCAGTTGATATGCTTACCTGAGCCGTTCAGATCAGCAAACGGTTTCTCGTGCAAGAGTGCCACCAGTCCATGCTTACGCGCGATCCGCTTGAGCGTAATCATGATGAGATGCTGATGATCTGAGGCGATCCCGCTGGTCTCGAAGACAGGAGCAAGTTCGTACTGACTTGGAGCCACTTCGTTGTGCCTTGTCTTGACGGGGATCCCGAGGCGGTAGAGTTCTTTTTCGGCATCCAACATACAGGAAAGCTGTCTGCCCGGAATTTCGCCGAAGTAGTGGTCATCCAATTGCTGTCCTTTGGGCGGGTTCGCACCAAGGAGGGTCCGTCCTGTGTTCACCAGATCTGGTCGGCGATAAAAATATTCTTCATCAATCAGGAAATATTCCTGTTCTGCTCCGACCGTCGTTTGTACACGCTCGGTATCTTTTCCGAGCATGCGGAGGACGCGGCGCGCCTGCCGATCCAACGCATCAATTGATCTCAGGAGTGGGGTCTTGTGATCAAGCGCTTCTCCCGTCCAGGAAACGAAGCAGGTGGGAACCGCCAGATAACTCCCATTTTCATTCTCAACCAGAAAAGCCGGGGAGGAGGGATCCCAGACCGTATACCCGCGTGCTTCGTGAGTGGCTCGGAGTCCTCCGTTGGGGAAGCTGGAAGCATCGGGCTCTCCTTGGATTAAATCCTTTCCGCGTAAAGAGGTGATGGCTCTTCCAACGACGGTCGGACTGATGAAGCTATCATGTTTTCCTGCAGTTCCACCCGTCAGAGGCTGAAACCAGTGGACAAAGTGTGTAGCACCGCGCTCCAGTGCCCATTCTTTCATTGTAAGAGCTACGATCTCTGCATGATGTGTGGCAATCGGGGAGCCTTTAGTAATGCAATTGACCATTCCCTGGAAGACTTCTTTTGGCAGTCGTTTGCGCATTTCGTCAATGCTAAACGTGTTTTCTGCAAAATTCTCTTCCAGATCAGGTGGAGTGATCGTTTCAACGTGGTTCGCGCGATGTTTAGTTGCGGCAGTGAGATTATGAAGTCGAGTACTCATAAGGTTGAAGTTGTGTGTTGATGTAGTCCGAGCTCAGCAGGCTCATAGCGACAAAATTACGCAATAGTAAAGAATATGTTCAGGAAATTTGGCGATATTCACGGAATATTGACAGAAAAAATACCTTTTTTCTTCAAAAAGTCAAATTATCTGGGTGTGACCCCTAAATTAATCAATAATGGCTTTATGATCGACATGCCCGGATTTCATGCTGACCGGCTCGCGATGACAGTCGGAATGGAGAAAAGGCAGGGCACAGAGAAAGAGTCCGTTCTAGTATCGCAGCGGATGCTGGAAGAGCAGGGCCTCAGGAGTGAAAAAAGCTGTTTGATCGGGGTTGAGCTCCCCAGTTTAGCAGAGGTATGGTTCCGGCCGCGTCAGGATTCTTTTCTGGTATCCGTTACTCCACCGATTGAGGCCCCGGGAATCACTACATTAGCACCGGGCAATCCCAGATCTGTACCTGCTTCCACAATTCTCCCGGCAACCATTCCGGTCGGGCTGCTAGTGGGGTGGGCAGACAAACTTCCATCCCGCCAGTACAAAGCAAGAGTGGGATCACACGGAATCCAATAGCTTACGCCCCGACAACGGTTGCATTATTTGATCAGGAGCATACGTCGGGTCATCAGGACCGACGATTCCGTTTCGAGTCGGTAGAGGTGTACACCGGATGCCAGTCCTGAAGCATTAAACTGGATCGTGTGGAAGCCCGCAGGATGGACCTTCTGATTCAGCAGGGTTGCCACGGTCCGTCCCATGGAATCAAAGACACGCAGGGTTACGGTCTCGGCAGTAGGAAGTGCGAATTCGATCACAGTACTTGGATTGAAAGGGTTCGGGTAATTCTGTTC
>JAPPBZ010000047.1 GCA_026702635.1 Bacteroidota bacterium | reverse complement strand
CGGGCATCCATTCGACCGAAAACATGATCGCGCAATGACGAACTCACCTGTTCCATCACATAACCGTACTCAATTCCGTAGGCGTCAAGCCGGTCCGGTTCCAATGAAATCAAGAGCTCACGTTCACTACCACCGGTAACTTCAACCAAATCAATGCCAGGTAGACTCTCGAACTTGGGCTTCAGGAGCTCATCGGCTGTTTTTCTGAGTTCATCCGGGCTGTAGGGGCCGATCAACCGTAAGGTCATAAATCCCTGAACGTCACGAAATGCTTCCGGGATTTGCTTGGTCAGGCGGGGAGAAACGTTTTCGGGCAGCCGATCTCTGAGCAGGGTCAGGTTTTCTCCGATCTGCGTAGTGAAAGTGCCCAGGTCGACATCCTCATCCACCTGGATTTGTATGTGGGATTGGCCTTCGGATGAGATGCTGTTGATTTCAGCAATTCCTGGGACCGTTTGGATTTCGCGTTCAATGGGTGCAGTGACATACCTCTCTACCTGTCTTGGTGAGGCTCCCGGCCAAATCGCTCGTACACTCACGCGGGGCAGTTCCGTTTTGGGAGAGTACTCAATTGGAATATCCGAAGCAGCCCAGATCCCGGCGAGGATGATGGCAGTACACCAGGAAATCACAGCGATGGGCCGTTTAAGAAGACCTGCTGCACTCTTACTGAGCATGAAGGATCAATTGGAGTAGTCCAGTACGCTGAACCAACGGTGCTAAAGATAGTAGAGTTCCTGCCTAGAGAGCAATAGAGATTTAGTTCGTTTTACGCAATTCCTTAAACCTCCGGCACGTTTATTGTCTTAGTTGTTCTATCAGGAATCATTCTTTAGTATATGTCGGATAGATCCCGTTCATCGCGTAGAATTAAGCCATGGCACATTTTCGGCTTGGTTCTGGCATTGGCAACAACCGGCCTGATCTTATACGGAGTCTGGCCTGCCGTCTTTGGCGAGGAAGCAGAGGACGATCGGGAATTGACCGAGGAACCGGAACCTGCGCGTGCTCCCGTTGAAGTCCTGGTATTGGAGCGGGGAGAATTTCCTCTCCGTGCAGAGGCAACTGGGCATCTGGCACCATGGCGTGAATCCAAAATCAGTGCGGAGGTCAGTGGGTTAATTCTTGAGCGGCCGGTAGAAGAAGGGCAGCGTGTACAGGCTGGGCAGGTTTTAATGCGCCTCGATGATCGTGAACTGAAAATTCGTCTTTCCGCAGCCGAAGCAGCTCTTCTGAGGGCACGCGCAGATTATGCAGTCCAAATCAGCAATGCCGGGGAGGTGGAGGCAGCGGATACAACAAAGCTTGCAGAGGCCAGGGTCCGGTTGAAAGCCGCAGAGGAGGCGTTTGCAGCAGGGTCAATCACACAGACGGAACTTGATAATGTGCGTCGCCATTTTGAAGCGATGGATGTGTTGGCCGGGAATCAGCGCGAAGCTGTAACAGCCGTGTATACCAACTTAACTCAGCAGGAACAAGAGGTAGAACAGGCACGCCTGCAATTGGAGCGTACACAGGTCATTGCCCCTTTTAACGGCCGGGTTGCGGATCTTCAAGTGGAGGAGGGGCAACATGTTGGAATGGGTACTCATCTTCTCACGCTGCTTCAAGATGACCGGATGAAAGTATCCGTTGATGTTCTTGAGGGAGATCTGGTGCATGTTACTCCCGGGGTTACTGCGAATGTGGTTGTGCCAAGCTACAGTGATGAAGTGTTCCAGGGCTATGTGCATGCAGTGAATCCTTCTGTGGATCCCAAGACTGGTTCCGGACGCATTACTGTAGCGCTTCGAAATCCAGGCGGCCGACTCGTTTCCGGTTTGTATGCGGATGTAGCTTTGGAGACGAATCGTCTACAGGATCGGATGGTTGCTCCGTCTGAAGCCGTCATTGTTCGGCAAGGTAGGGAAGTTGTTTTCCTGATCAGAGGTGGACGGTCGTACTGGATGTACGTGATTGTTGGAGAGCGTTCCGGCAATTTCACAGAGATTATTGGCGGGGATCCCCCCAGTGTCGTGGAGCCAGGTGATTCCCTGGTCGTCCAGGGAAACTACGCATTAGCACATGATGTCCCCGTGGAAATCACCAGAGTGGTGGAGCTAGGGCTTCGTTAAAGCTTTACTTCAACTGGCCTATCTTGATCAGGTATGAAAACCTTCATCTCCTCCTGCCTGAATCGCCCCGTTGCCGTTACGGCATTCTATGCTCTGTTGTTGGTATTGGCGGTCGTTGCTTATGTGCGATTACCTGTGGCGTTGCTTCCCGATTTGCGTTATCCCGGGCTCGTGGTATGGACCAGCTATCCTGATGTACCGCCAGACAGGGTCGAACGAGCAGTAACCGAACGGATTGAGCAGGCGGTTGCCGGAACGGCAGGCCTTACACGGGTGACGTCACGTACTTTGCTCGGAGGGAGTCTTGTGCATATGCAGTTTGGGTGGAATTCAAACCTGGATCTGGCATTACTGGATGTACGGGAAAACCTCGATCGGCTGGGAGACACGTTTCCAAGAGAAGCATCAAGGCCCGCGGTTCTTCATCTTGACCCAGGAGATCGTCCCATTATGGTGATCGCACTCCGTAACAGAGCCGAGGAGCAAGGCGGTGATCGCCCGGAAGACCTAGTCGAACTCAAGCGCGTTGGCCGGGATCTGATTGCACGCCGATTAGAGCAGCTGAGCGATGTCGCACGCGTTCAGGTAACGGGAGGGTTTGAGCGCCGGATCGAGGTTGAGATTGATCCAGATCAGAAGCTCGCGTATGGGATCAGCCTCAGCCAAATCGCAGGTGAGCTTGAAGGGTCAAATGTGGCACTGCAGGGGGGTGTCATTCGGCGTGGGCCGTTTCGCTATCCGGTTGAAATCAGCGGAGAGTTCAAGGACACGGAGGATATTGCCCAGACTGTTATTTCCACGCGAAACAACACACCAATCCGACTTCGGGATGTGGCTCAAGTGCGTGATGGAGTTGCGGAGCGGCGTGGACTGGTTCGACTTGATGGTGCGGAAACACTGCTGCTACTTGTTGAGCGTAAAGCAGATGCGAATATCGTTCGGGCAGTGGAAGAAATCCGTACGGTCCTGGGTGAATTGGAAGAGGAATATGGGCAGATTTCTCTTGACGTCGTGGTTGATGAGAGCGAGTTTATTCAGGCGGCCATTGGAGGTGTGACCCAGGCCGTGCTTTTGGGTGGACTGCTGGCCATCCTCGTTTTGTTTGCGTTCCTGAAGCGGCTACGAGCTCTTTTGGCTGCTGCTGTGGCGGTCCCGCTCTCTATAGCGGCCACACTGGTCTTTTTCGAGCCGTTGGATGTCACCTTCAATCTGATTTCGCTCAGTGGCTTGGCATTAGGTGCTGGGATGCTCGTTGATAATGCCATAGTTGTCATTGAAAACATTGCCCGATTACGTGAGCAGGGGCAGTCGCCATTGCAAGCCGCACGTAATGGTGCATCAGAGGTGGCAGGGGCGATTACCGCAAGCACATTAACCACGATTGCAGTTTTTCTGCCGATCACGTTGGTGGAAGGTCTGGCAGGCAGGCTCTTCAGAGATCAATCTCTGGCGGTTGTCTGTTCGCTTTTGGCGTCGTTACTCGTGGCGCTGACCGTGGTCCCACTCATCGTATCCCGTGAACGTCAGACTGCCGATCGGTCCGTCTATAAGTCGGATGCTGGATCAAAGCTATTGACCCGATATGGGCAGGCTCTTTCCTGGAGCTTGGATCATCGTTGGACCGTCATGATGTTCTGTGCTCTATTACTTTTGGGTGCGGGTTTATTGATTTCAAATTTGCCTCGCGAGGTGATTCCCGAGACGGAACAGGGGCGTGTAGATGTGCGGATTACGTTGCCGACCGATGCAGACCTAACCATGATAGCATTGCGCGCCTCCGAGATTGAATCGCAGGCCAAAGCCAGAGGATGGGCAGACCGGGTGCTTGCAGATTTGGGGGAGCGGGATCAGGCGCGCCTGGATCTGGATCCGCGGCCACCTTATGAGGGCGACATCACTTTGTTGTTGCCGCCAGGGCAAAATGCGGAGGAAGTACTGTTGGCCGTGCAATCAATGGATTTGCCGGATGATGTCTCAATCAAGGCACAGCGTGTAGAGACACAATTAGAGCAGTTATTGACCGTCAGTGATGCGGACCTGCTGATTGATCTGGTTAGTGAAGATCGCCGTGATGCAGAACAGGTTGTGGGGCGTGTCCAGCAGTTGTTGGAGGCGCGCCCAGAATTGGTGAATGTACGACGTACGGATGCCGCTTCCGTGCCAACCTATCAATTGACCTTCAAGCGAGACATGATGAACCGTTACGGTGTTCATGCCAGAACATTGACCTCGTACCTTGAGGCCGGTGCTCGGGGAAGTGAAGCTACGACCCTTAAAACCGTGAATGAGGAGGTCCCGATCGTATTGCGCTCACGTCATATTGATTCGATTGAGCGGCTGTTGGCCGAACAAATTCCTGCACGTGATGGCTTGATGCCCATCGGGACTTTTGTTTCAGCAGAATCAATCCCTCTGCCTGCGGCGCTTGTGCGGGTAGAACAGTCTTCCGTTGTTCGACTCACAGCCGACATTGGACAGGGATATGACCTGGGGCGGGCAATGAGTGCAGTCACCGATGTAACAAGTAGGACATTACCAGTCACAGTACGTAGCCGTGTGGGCGGCTCTGTGGAGGTATTTCAGCAAAGTTTGTTTGGTGTAGCCTTGAGTTTGGCACTGAGCTTATTGCTCGTGTATCTGATTCTTGCAGCGCAGTTCGAAAACCTGATTCAGCCGCTCATTATACTGATCTCTGTGCCACTAGCAGCAGCGGGAGTTGCTTTCGTGCTCGGACTCACGGGGCAGTCGATCAATCTGATGAGTCTCATGGGGACCGTGGTACTCGTTGGAATTGTGGTGAATGATGCGATTATCAAGACTGATTTCATCAATCAGCGGCGCGCCGCAGGAATACCGATTCGCGAGGCCATTATGGCTGCAGGACATGATCGTGTACGGCCGATCCTCATGACGACCATCACAACGGTTCTGGGGCTATTGCCTTTGGCGATGGGTTTTGGTCAGGGGGCGGAGCTGCGTGCACCACTGGCCATTGCGATTGTAGGTGGGCTAACTAGCGCGTCCGTGCTGACCCTCTTTATCGTCCCGGTGCTCTACAGCATCCTCGCCCGCATGAAATAATCCAGAGTGCTTTTGGGCTCTCAATCTTTTGGAAGTGCGCAGTTTCCCCCGTGAACGCTTGACTCTGAACACCATTTTTGCCGAAGTGAGTCAAGCCCTTCGTGCAAAGAGTCGCTCAAACTGAATGATCAGCGTTTAAGAAGGGGACGACTGTGTCCCTGCGTCTGGATCTGCTCCAGCAATTCTTCCAACTCAGCCACCTTTTCTGGATGTTCGTCATATAGGTTCACCGACTCACTAAGATCTGCCGAAAGGTTGTATAGTTGTCCTGCAGGCTCTCCAGGTTCCGGTATGTATTCGCGTGGCTCAGAGAATCCACCGGACCCACGGTGGGGGATCAGCTTCCAGTCTCCATCGCGCATTGCGAAAAAGCCGTTCAGGGAATGTTGTACCATAGATGTGCGGAGTCCGGGTGACGTCCCTTGCAGAAGCCCCAGAATATCATAGCTGTCTTCGGCAGCATCCGGTGGAAGTTCTACCTGCACGATGGATGCGGCAGTAGCCATGAGATCGGTCAACGAGACCAACTGATCGCTCACAGCACCTGCTTCAACCCTCTCCGGCCAACGGGCGATGAACGGCACCCGATGTCCTCCTTCCCATATGTCTGCCTTTTGTCCACGCAGTTCCCTATTGGCACGATGTCCATAGTGCTCCACATCGCCGGGGGGCCAATGTGCTCCATTGTCACTCGTCACAATGAGGAGCGTTTTATCAGCAATACCGTTGCGGTCCAGTGCATCAAATATATCTCCCACTACATCGTCCACCTGTGCCACGAAGTCACCATACATTCCTGCTCCCGTGGTTCCCATGTACGATGAATCGGGCAGCCAAGGTGTATGGGGGGCTGACAGAGGTACAAACAGGAAGAAGGGAGCAGAATCTGCATGACCATCAATAAACTCCACTGCCTTCAATGTCGTTACGGGCAGCACATCCGCATGATCAAAGTCAGGTGCAATAGCTCCAGCACGCCAGAAGCCACCACCTCCTCGTCGTCGATGCTCACTCCGCCCAATTGTGTCCGTCGGTGCCTGGACTACCCATTCATTATGCACATATACGTAGGGAGGAAAATCCAATGATGAAGGAATCCCGTAGAAATAGTCAAAACCTAGCGCATTCGGTCCTGGAGCAAGGCGTTGATTGTAGTCGACGGGTTCGATGGATCCCAGACCGAGGTGCCACTTACCGATGGCCCCGGTCGCATAACCATTCTGCTGCAGCAGTTGTGGCAAGGTCAGTCTTGTCGTATCTATCAGACTCTTCGAATATCCAACGAGGACTCCTCTCTTCATGTGAGTTCTCCATGCGTAGCGCCCGGTCAGCAATCCATAGCGCGTCGGTGTGCACACTGCACTAGGCGAGTGGGCATCCGTGAACCGCATGCCGTCGCGTGCTACGCGGTCTATGTGAGGTGTCGAAACTTTCGATTCCGAATTGTATGCACCCGTATCCCCGTAACCCATATCATCTGCTAAAATCACAACGATATTCGGACGGTCAGGCACACGGTCACAGGAGGAGATCAGTAGAGCTGGAAGTAGGAAAAGAAG
>JAPPBZ010000249.1 GCA_026702635.1 Bacteroidota bacterium | reverse complement strand
GTAGGCTCAGGGCAGGGAACTGCTACGGACGCGAATGGGCAGTACACCCTTAGCGAACTGCCTGCAGGCGTCAGTTTGATACGGGTGTCCTACATCGGCTACAGATCAACTGAAATAGAAGTTAATCTCGCCGAAGAAGAGAACTTCGTACTGAATATAGAACTGGTGGGTGGTATTGATCTGGATCAGGTCCAGGTCACCGCCAGCCGACGTCAAGAGAAAATATTGGATGCACCCGCATCCATTGATGTCATTTTGGTCGAGGATCTAGCACGTGCAGTTGTGCCCTCAACGGTTATGTCCCTACGGAATGTCACTGGACTTGATATCGCCCAAACTGGTGTAGACCGAAATGAAGTTGTTCTGCGTGGGTTCAACAATGTGTTTTCCGGCGCGACCCTGGTTTTGACCGATTACCGTGACGCCGGCTCGGCCTCAGTAAATGTAAATCTTCACAGCCTGATGCCGAATCTTTCGGTAGATCTTGACCGGGTGGAAATCGTGCGAGGCCCTGGGTCCGCACTCTACGGCGCGGGTGTTGATGCAGGTGTCGTGCACTACATTACGAAAGACGCATTTTCGCATCCGGGGGCCACAGTTTCTGTCAGCGGCGGAGAGCGCTCGCATATGAATGTACAAGCCCGTGTTGCAGGTGTGCTGGGTAAACGCGTTGGGGTAAAGGTTACTGGATCTTATGCGACCGCGAATGATTTTGCTCTTCAATCCTGCGAACAGTCTTTCCTAGATGCCCGCGAATTCGATCGGTGTCCCGATCCGGAAGATGCGGTACAGATTCTCATAGATGGCGAGCGGGATACAGAATTCAGCAAGTATACGATCGCAGGGAACTTGGATTTTCGGCTTGGTTCCCAAACGACATTGTCTTTGAATGCTGGAACAGCTGCGCTCAATGGGACGGTTTTAAGCGGGATTGGCACGATACAGGGGGACAATTATCGATATTCGTTTGGGCAGGCTCGGTTATCCAGAGGAGGATTTTTTGCACAATTTTTTGTGAATGCAAATAATACGGGTGACACCTATGTCTATGGGGGCGATCCAGTTGTTGAATATTCTCGTCAGTATGTGATGCAGGCTCAGTATGACATGCAACTTGGTACACGGCAGTCGTTGATCATGGGGTTTGATCTGGAGCTGACTCGTCCAGACACAAGAGGGACAGTTCTGGGACGTAACGAAGACCACGACAATATTGATGAATATGGACTGTATGCACAGTCAACAACAAACTTCACCAATCGCACTGAACTAATACTTGCACTGCGCGGAGATTATAACAATGTGGTTGATAAATTCCAGTTATCGCCACGTGTTGGCCTAGTAGTCAAGCCCACTCCGAATTCGAGTTTCCGTGCAACTTATAACCGCAGTTTCTCATCGCCTACAGCGAGCAGCAACTGGTTGGATTTGGTCGCTGCAACCATACCTGGAACTGATATTAAAGTACGTGGGCGCGGGGCTGCTACCGGTTTCACCTATATGCGCAATCCAGAGTATCTGAATTTGGGTGCTTCAACGGACCTTGTTGCATCAAGTCTGTTGCCAGGGGCGGAGGGAGCTCCGACTCCGGTAGGGATCAGTACGGGGTTGGTTTATGGTCTCATGTATCAGTCTCTTGCCGCGACCCCTGATGAGGACATTGCCGCGCTGCTGGCGGCGAATGGTCTCAACGTGCCTGTACCGTTGATTGCGGCTCTCAAGGCGGCATTGAGTCCCGAGGCAACGGTTGTACAGGGGTTCAGTCCAGGAGTTTTGGGGGCACTGAATCTGAGTACGGCCGAAATTAACCTGGGAGTGACAGATGTGGAAAATGTTGGTCCTCTTGAGCAAACGATTTCCCAGGCCTTTGAGGTGGGGTACAAGGGGATTCTTGGTGACAATGTATTGTTTGCGGTAGATGCCTATTACGCGACAAAAAAGAATTTTGTAGGGGCTCTTCAAGTGCGAACGCCATTTGTCCTGGTTCCAACTTTGCCCCAAGATCTTGTTCGCGACATTTCCACAGGAATTTCGAACAATACCACACTAGCCGCAACACTTGGACTTTTCGGTTTGAGTGCGGAGCAGGCGGCCCAACTGCTGGTCGATGTCGCAGGTGGTTCACTGCCTACTGCAGAGACACCGATCGCAATCGTACAACCGAATGAGAATAATCCGGGGATCGGTCAGGTTCCCGAGATGATGCTGTCCTATCCAAATTTTGGAGATATTTCATATTACGGGATGGATGTTTCACTTCAGGTCATTGTCTCACGTGCCCTTTCATTGTTTGGCAATATATCTTGGGTGAGCGATGATTTCTTTGATCATACTGAACTGAATGAAGAGCTTGAAGACAAAGTTCTGGCATTAAATGCACCGAGTTTCAAGTTCAAACTGGGAGGGCAGTACGAACATCAGAGTGGGTTTAGTGTGAATGCATCTGGCCGTTATGTGAAGGGATTTCCCGTGGTTTCGGGACCCTACATAGGCGATGTTCCATCCTATTTCGTCTTGGATATAGGTGCTGGCTATGAGATTAATTCTGTGCTCCGGGCAGATATTGGCATTAACAACGCGACAAACAGCAACCACCGGGAGTTCGTCGGGTCTCCTAGATTGGGTCGTCTTGCGAGTGCACGCCTAACGTATACCGCCGACTGGAGGTAGAAGGCATATTGTCAGGGTATGGCGTAGCGGATCAGTACGCCGCGTCGCCGCTCGGAGTTCAGGATTCAGTAGACGATTTGCTCCATTACTCGCATCACTGTATCATTCCCATGGTTACAATGGTTGCTACCGCAAGCGTCTTAGGGCACAATTCTGCCTCGCTGATGGGCTAAGATTCAGGTTGCTGGGTGCACGACGGGCAGGTACTAAACAGAATACCACCCGTATGCAATCTTGGCTGCTTCCCCTGTCTGCAGTGGACATAGATTGGCTGTAGCAATCACGGAGGCGAATATGAATTATTCATGCACTCCTAGCTCTGCGGTGACAAAGTTCATGTTCGCAGTTCGAGATGCTCTCAATACAGGTGAGACAGGCTCATTAATGCGTATCTTCGGCGTAGTCGAAACTGCTGATATTTTAAGGTTTCGGAATAATCAGCGAGGATGGAGTTGACGGGCTTGGGCAAGAACTCAATGGGATGGGGTTACTGGATTAGTTGCAATGAAAATGGTCTCGGATAGAGTGGCAGAAAAATTGGGTTTCAACACCCTGGTCCGGTGGATGAAAGAGATGCTCGTGAGCTCCATGGGGACAGAAGAGCTCAATGCACTGCACCCAGTGTCAGATTCAGGGCTCCGAAGGCTTTCTCTAACACACACGGATGCATTGCAAGGTCACCTCTTGCGCGGAGACACGCTTCCTTTACAGGATTTCATTGATGTACGACCATACCTTGAGCAGGCGCATCCAGATGGAGCTATTCTCAATGCCGAATCCTTGGATGAAGTACGCAGAGTTTGTCGAGCAAGTCGGCGAATACGGACATTCTTCTCCAGAGAAGGCTACGACATCCTGGCCAGGGTGGTTCGCCCGATCGGATTACTTCAAGAACTAGAGCAGCACATTGAGCGCACCGTTGACTCGAATGGGAGAGTAAAGGACACCGCGTCGACAGAATTACGCCAAATTCGCAGGAGGCTGCGTCAGCGTCAGCAGGCGCTCAGGGAAAAATTACGCGAATTACTGAATCGAGCAATTCAACAGGGATATGCTGCAGAGAATCAACTGACAATGCGTGCCGGCCGGATGGTTATCCCACTACGCGCCGAGGCGAAACGGAAAATGCGGGGATTCGTGCATGATAGCTCCGCGACAGGCCAGACTGTGTACCTCGAACCTGCAGTCTGCCTTGACTTGGGTAACGAGGTCCGAATTTTGGAAGCGCAGGAGCAGCGAGAAATTGAACGACTCCTGCGAGAGTTGACAAATCGCGTACGTGAGCACGCCACTACGATTGAACATAATCTATTCATCCTGGGGAAGATTGATCTCTTGCATGCCAAGGCGCAACTGGGTATCAGGCTTGGGGGCGTGGTCCCAAAATTATCGGAGGATCCGGTTCTGGAAATTCGCGAAGGGAAAAACCCGGCGCTACTGCTGACCGGCAAATCAAAAGAAATTGTTCCATCGACCCTGTCCCTCGGCGGAGAAACACGAACCTTAGTCATTACGGGCCCGAATGCAGGAGGCAAGACCGTAGCCATGAAAACATGTGGGCTCATGCTCGTCATGCTAGGATGCGGTATTCCGATTCCTGCGCACCCCGAGTCAATATTTGGATCGTTCAATCAGATTCTCGTCGAAATTGGCGATGAACAATCCATCGAACGGGATCTCTCTACCTTCAGTGCACGGATTGCTGGCTTGCAGCAAATGTGTGAGGTGGCGGCAGAGGGCGTGCTCATGTTAGTTGACGAGATCGGAACGGGTACAGATCCAGCGGAGGGGGGTGCACTTGCACAAGCAGTATTGGAGCACTTTACTGCTTCAGGAGCACTGACGGTGGTGACCACACACCACGGAACGTTAAAGGCGTATGCGCATGAAGCGGCGGCGGTTGTCAATGGATCAATGGATTTTGATGAGGACACGTTGCGGCCGACATTCCTTTTTCGCCAAGGGCTTCCTGGCTCATCATACGCCTTTCGGATTGCCAGTCGAATGAAGTTCAGTCCGGCTGTCCTAGCACGGGCCCGTCAAATTCTGGGCAAGCCGGGCGTTACGCTCGAGTCTCTCATTGCAAGTTATCGGGATCGTATCTCTAAACTGGAATCCTTTTCGAGGATGCCCGAGCCCGAGCTAGTCCCCGAAAGTGACCCTGCGCGTCCTTCATCCAGACCTACGGTGCGCAGAGCACCAGGGAAAGCGGAGCCATTACCCGCAGTTCAGTTGAAAGTGGGGCAGCAGGCCGTCATCGATGCTGGGAATTCTCCCTGTGAGATCCTGTCCATTCAGGGACGTAATGCACTGGTTTCTGCCGGGAATATGCGTATGAAGGTTGCACTGAAGCGGCTCACCCCCATCAAGCAAACGAAGCTTCGTCGGAAGGGCAAGGTACGTGTATCTGTGCCCCGGCCCCGTATTGATCTTCGGGGTTTTCGTGTAAGTGAGGCGCTTGTGGAGGTAGAAAAGCTGCTGGATCAGGGCGCCGGTGCGAATTTGTCCACGGTTGAAATCATTCATGGTACTGGCACGGGCGCGCTGCGCAGTGCGATTCACAGTTACTTAGAAACTGCCGAGGTGAACAAGGAATTCGAATGCTTGGATGCGAACCCGGGAGTCACGATTGTGAAGATATAAGGCATGCCACCGAGTTCGGCTATCCAAGTGTCATCTGTGTCCACAGATCCGCTTCTTTAGATTGGTTTTGTTGCTTTTGTTACAGAGATGAGATCTTGTTCTGCCCCAAACTCTGGAACGAGGGACATGTATATATCAGGCCCATTTGATAATTCCGAACCATCTACATTATTTCCGAAAAAGCTCACACATTTGTCCCCAAACAGACAGCAGTAAATCCTATATTTAGATTTAACCTAGTGTTGACAGGGGGGAAACATTAATCCGGGGATTTTTGCTCCCATTGGGGTAAAACGTAGCTCACAACCATTTCGATTTTTACCATGAAATCTATTTATTCGATTCTTTTCTCACTCCTAATTGTCGGTTCTGTAAACGCTCAGAGTACCATCAGCGGAGTCGTAACGGACGCAGAGTCCGGCTTACCTCTCCCGGGTGCAACGGTCGTTGTAGCCGGCACAGTTACTGGTACAGCAACAGATAGTGATGGGGCTTACGTAATTAGTGATTTGTCTCCAGGTACTTACGCCATTGAAGTGTCCTTTGTCGGATATGAAGCGATATTGCAGTCCATCACGCTTCAGGGTTCAAATGTCACGTTTGATTTTGCGCTGCAAGCGTCGAGTCAGGCATTGGAAGCCTTGGAATTATTCGCATCAAGAGCTTTAAACCGGCAAACTCCGGTCGCTTACTCAGACATTGAGAAGCTCCAGGTCCAGCGTGAGCTAGGCTCTCGCGATGTGCCGTTGGTTTTGAATACGACCCCTTCCGTTTATAGCACCGCTCAGGGGGGTG
This sequence comes from Bacteroidota bacterium, assembly GCA_026702635.1. Lineage (GTDB taxonomy): Bacteria > Bacteroidota > Rhodothermia > Rhodothermales > Bin80 > Bin80. Next base: position 665 of record JAPPBZ010000249.1, on the reverse strand, counting down.
GAGCAGGGGATGCACGGGTGAATGTACGTGGATTTAATCAGCGGAATGTAGCCGTCATGATCAATGGAGTGCCGGTGAATGATATGGAGAATGGTTGGGTTTACTGGTCGAACTGGGATGGTGTTGGGGATGCAACTACCTCAATTCAGTTACAACGGGGACTGTCCGCGGTGAATCTGGCGACACCTTCTATCGGTGGAACGCTGAATATCCTTACGGATCCCGCTGCGAATAGACGACGTGTCATGGCAAAGCAGGAGTTTGGGAATGACGGATTTCTCAAATCAACCGTCTCTGCTTCAACAGGATTGATAGACAACCGCTTTGCATTTACGGTAAGTGGCGTTCGGAAGTCGGGCAATGGCTATTATGATGGCACATGGACAGACGCATGGGCTTATTATGTTGCCGGTGCATGGAATATCAACGAAAGGCATCGAGTGGATTTCTACGCGGTTGGAGCACCTCAGAGGCATGGGCAGAATCTTTATCGGCAAAACATTGCCGCCTATGACCACGATTATGCTCGTGAAGTTTTCGAGGCCGATGGACTGGACGAATCAACGATTGCAGAAATTCTGTCGACCTACCCGGAAGGAGGACGGCGCTGGAACCAAAACGTATCCCCCGTTGCCACTTCGTACACCGATGAACAGCATAATGGC
>JAPPBZ010000268.1 GCA_026702635.1 Bacteroidota bacterium | reverse complement strand
GTATATCGGTTCCAGGCCGGCGAATCCTCACTGGTCTCCGGGTTCATGATAAGATGAGCGATGTTATAGGGATGCCGCTGGTGAAACCGGTCGTCCCGGGAACCCTTGAACTGATCGTAGGGCAGGGAGATCACGTCGTCCAGGTTGGGAATACGGTCCCGATTGTAGCGGTAACCCCGAAACGGCAATATTCGCATCAGGCTGCTCCTTGCGGCGTCAAAACCGCTTTCGATGGGCGTTCCCCGGAGACCATTGCGGGGCAACCCATTGTCGAGCAACGGATTCCGCTTTGTCAATGGACCGCGTGACCCGGCCGGCTCCCCGCGGGAACTGCCGTATTCCCCCATCTCCCGGGATCTGAACGAATGGATGGCCCGGGTCTGACTTACCGGAGACAGAACCACCATGCCGCCTGGTCAAGATTGCGTGGTTGCCTACCAGGGCGAGCCGGGGGCATACAGCGAGATCGCCTCCCGGAGTTTTTTCCCGCTTGCCGGCAGCCTTGTTCCCTGTGAGACCTTCGACCTGGTGTTTCAGAGAGTCCAGCGGGAAGAGGCGACATTCGGGGTCATCCCCATTGAAAACTCGCTGGCGGGCAGCATTCACCAGAACTACGATCTTCTCTTGCGACACCGACTCACGATAATCGGAGAGTTGAAGCTCCGCATCCTGCACCACCTGATCGCCAACCCCGGGGTCGGCCTTTCTCAAGTCCGTCGAATCTTTTCCCACCCCCAGGCGCTCATGCAGTGCCGCAGAAATATCGCCCGGCTGGGTAAGCTGGAAATCATCCCGACCTACGACACCGCCGGCAGCGTCAAGCAAATCAAGGAAGAGAAAATCCTCGACGGCGCCGCCATTGCGAGCGACCTGGCCGACCCAGTGATCTTTTGGACTCCATTATGTATTATTCAGCACAAAATGGGCAGGTTAGGTTCTACCCAATTGATTAATTTTGGGGGCGTTTGTCCAGATGCTTCATTAGCTTACTCTGAGAAGTGGCGTGATCATAGGTGATGCGCAGAATCTTTTTTCACATCGGCGACAGAATCCAAATGCATTCTCCAAAATTGTACTCACTGTTGTGGGCTACAATGATCGGAACTGTCCTATTCCAGCTTTCACCGATGCAAACCTGGGCACAATCCCCTGAAACAGATCTCCCACCTCTGATCCTTTCAAGATTGACAGGCCCGATCGAAGTGGATGGATTTGTAAACGATCCAGCCTGGGAAGAGGTGGATTCTCTGCCCTTAGTTATGTACAGTCCTGTGTTTATGGGCAACATGTCTGAAAGAACAAACATTCGTGTCGCCTATGACGATAAGTACATGTATCTGGGAGCAGTGCTGTATGACAGTGATCCAGATGGAATTCGGGCAAATTCAATGTACCGAGATCGGTACAGTGGAGATGATACGGTTGCGCTCATCCTTGACACGTTTAACGACCGCCAGAATGGCCTGTGGTTCACCACTACCCCCAATAATGTTCGGATTGATATGGCCATTTCGAACGATCTGGACTCAGGTGGGCGCAGTCCGTTTGGCACAGTAATCAATATGAGCTGGGATACGTTCTGGGATTCGGCTACCCAGAGAACAGACTATGGATGGTCTGTAGAAATGCGAATCCCCTTTACAAGCTTGGGATTCCAATCCGTTGATGGCCTGGTGGAGATGGGCATGTCCGTAACTCGTCGTATTTCCAGAAAAAATGAAATCCACGAATTCCCGGCAACTCCTCCAAATTGGGATAGAGGATACGCGAAACCGAGCAGGTTTCGTAGAATCCATCTGCGTGACGTCGATGTAGGGCGCCCACTCTATATCACTCCATATGTGGCAAGCGGGATGGAAAAGTATTCGACGCTCTCCGATGATGAGACTCGGTATGATCAACCATCAAACTGGACCGGGGATGTTGGTGGAGACGTGAAATACAATCTCACCAATAACCTGACACTAGATTTAACCGTGAATACAGACTTTGCCCAGGTTGAAGCCGACGACCAGCAGGTCAACCTCACACGCTTTTCACTTTTTTTCCCGGAAAAGCGTCGGTTTTTCCAGGAACGCTCAGGCATCTTTGAGTACCGAACGGTAGGACGATCCGATAGACTTTTCAATACTCGTCAAATCGGTCTCTACGAAGGTGAAACCGTGCCCATTTATGGGGGAGCTCGTCTAGTCGGCCGCGTTGGTGAATGGGACATCGGAGTGATCAACATGCAAGCAGCAGCCGCTCATGGAAATCCTTCGGAAAACTTTGGAATCTATCGTTTGCGCAAGCAAGTCTTTAATCCCAACTCTTATGCTGGAGGTATTGCCACCACGCGCCTTGGCTCAAAAGGAAACCGAAATATTGTATATGGGCTTGATTCACAGATCAAAGTTGGAGCCAACGAATATCTGGATCTGAAATGGGCACAAACCTTTGATGAAGGTTCCTCCCGTAACGATCCAAGAGCCAATGGCTTTGCCCGGATACAAATTCAACGGCGTACCGAGGTTGGATTCTCATATCGTCTGTCTACAGCTTGGGGAGGGACAGAATTTGAACCTGGTGTTGGGTTTGTTTCGCGAACTGGTTTTGTTCAACCGTTTATTCTGGCTGGATACGGTTGGTTTGCCAGCGAGCGCTCCAAGATTCAATTCGTTCGTCCACAAGTCTTATTTGTACAATTTCTGCGCGACTCAGATGGAAGCCTTGAAACCCAAATCGCTTGGCTTGACTGGTCTCTCGATATGAAATCAGGTGATTCTCATACGTTTCAGCTAGAAGTACAAAAAGATAACCTTACCGAACCGGCGGAGCTCCCAGAAGACACAGAAATTCCCGCAGGTAGATATACTTTCTACGGCTTCAATTGGGACTACATGATGCGCTTTGGCCGACTCTGGCGCATCAATGCATCCACAGAATTCGGACAATTCTACGACGGCTCCAACATTCAAATTGAGTTAGAACCCACTTGGAATCTGTCCCGATACTTGGAGTTCGGGGGGACATATCAATTCAATCGTGTGCGTTTCCCTGACCGAGACCAAGAATTTTTTGTCCATCTCGCTCGAATTCGGACACAAATCAGTTTTTCCACGGCGGCCAGCATCAGTGCTTTCCTGCAGTACAGTACCGCGGCAGATGTGGTTTCCGCAAATGTACGCTTTCGGTACAACTTCCGTGAAGGGAATGATCTTTGGCTCGTATATAATGAGGGACGTAACACTGACCGGATGGGAGAGAATCCTGTCCTCCCAGTTCTAGATTCCAGAACACTATTTTTAAAGTATACCTATACATTCATCCGCTAACAAAACGACCCGGAATTCATCGCCCATGCAGTATCATGGTCTCGTAATGATGCTAATCTGCACCATAACCCTGAACGCATAATCGGTAGCAACTCAGAATCGTTGGAGTACTCCCCTTCCGGAGGGATATGGAGAAGAACTGGATGAATGGCTGTGCAGTACCTTCCAATTATAATCCCACCAATAATACTTGTATCCTATTGAAATTGAGGATATTAGTGCGTATGTTTCCCTTGCTGTTGCAGTTATAACCATTCAAGAGATAAACCTCATGATTCGTTCAATTTGCTCGTTTGCAGTTGTTGCCGTCCTTTTCGGGTTCGCAGCCCCAACAATTGCACCTTCAGGCTCAATCGGTACGGGACCTGGTCAGATTAGCCCACGCAAGGCATATGCACAGGGCAAGTCGTTAACCTTTAAAGTACTGGCTTGCAAGGGATGCCCTATCCAGAAGTCTGAACTAGATCGCGACCGAGCAATGAGCTTGGCCGCCAGCCTGGAGGCAGTTTACGCGGAGGAGGAAACTGGATCGCCCGATGACGAGGTGGTTAAAGGGTTGTGCGGACCAGATACTGATGAGGATGATTGCGGCATCCGTATGGAGGTCGTACATTATTTTCTGACCCGTCGCTATAAGCTACAAACGCCCGTCCGTGGGATACAAAACGATGTCATTGATGAAGAGTGAAAAAAATGGATGGACCGGATTCGCTCTCCGCAGGCTGATACTGCCTGCTCTCTTGAGCATAGCGGTTTGGTATCCGTCACAGACGGCCCTGGCCCAAGGTACGCCGTGGATTGCAGAACCCCGTACCGGTAGTGTCAGTGTCTCGTACTATAATCAGAGTGCCGAAGAATTCTACCGGGGTACAGAAACCGTTAAAGGGCCTTTGGAAGCTACAGGGGCAAATCTGGGACAGAGCACAGTGTGGATCCATGCCAACTATGCAATTAATGATGCGATTGCCGTGGATCTGCAGACAGCTTGGGCAAAAAGTAATGTAGATGGTGCGGTCGGTCCGTCCGGTGGTGAAGAAAGTTACAGCGGGTTATTCGATACCAATCTTTCTGTAACTTGGCGCTTTATCGATGAATTGGTCAGCAATGCACCAAGTGTTGCGGCACGTGTTGGAGTAACAATTCCTGGTGGCTACGACACAGGTTATATCAACTCGCTCGGAGATGGCGCCAGTGGATTTGAGGGTTCATTGATTGTCGGCAAATTCTGGAATATCGCAGGCGCATCAGCAGAATTTGGCTACCGACACAGAGGGTCTACTTCGGTCAACTCCAATGCAGTCGGCGCTGGCCAAGGTGGGGATATTGATGTTCCTTCGGAGATCTTCATGAACTTGTGGGTCTTTGTTCCCGTCGGCAATCGTGTGAGAGTAGGAGGAAATTACCGCATGGTGAATGCCACATCCGGCATTGATATCGGTGGATCTGGTTTTTCGCCGAGCCGATTTCCCGGCTTGGAAGAAGATAGCCAGATTCTTGGCGGCCAGTTATTTGCCGACCTGTTTGGCAGCACGGGCGCACATGCTTTTTTCGGTAAGATCGTTGGGGGTCGTAATACGGCAAAGTCTACCGTGTTCGGTATCGGCCTCAGCGTGGGTTTGGGTGGTGGCTTCGGTGGTGGTCTATAATCACACTTAGCTAAGCATCGTTACCTCTGTCTAACAGAATATGGCCGTTTTGGCCAAGCCTGCAGCATTGCCATTGACCAATGAACTGATAAAAGGTCTGTTTTAATGCAACCGAAAACCATAAAACGAAAACAGGATGCTAGGGGCTCTTTTTCCCGTCGATTCGGGACTGGAGTTTTTGGGCTATTGATACTTATTGTCCCCTTCTCTTATGGTCAAGCTACAGATAGTATTTGGGAGAAATTCGATTCTTCGAATACCACCACAATTGACCACTCCGACTGGCAGGCAATCCTAGATACATACTTGGTCACGGACGACCCATCCGGTATACATCTTTTTGACTATCAGGCACTCCAAGAAAACACAGCAGATCGACAGCGTCTCAATCAATACCTTGAACAGCTTCAAGAGCTGGACCCTCGCCAATATGCACGGGACGTTCAGATGGCCTATTGGATCAATCTCTACAATGCGGTGACCATACGTGTCGTTGTGGAGGCCTACCCTGTTGAATCAATTATGCAGATTAACAATGAAGAAAAACCCAATTCCGGGCCATGGAAAGACATTCATGCAACCGTAGCTGGAATTTCCCTAACGCTAGATAATATTGAACACGATATCCTGCGCCCGATCTGGCAAGACAACCGGATTCACTATGCCGTCAATTGCGCCAGTTTGGGCTGTCCGAATCTGGCATCCCAAGCATTCACGGCCGCCAACTTGGAACGACTCTTGGATAAAAATGCGAAAGAATTTGTGAATCACCTGCGTGCAGTGGAACTCCTAGATGAAGCGTTCGGGGTTACCTCAAGCCTGTATTTTTGGTATATGGAAGATTTTGGAGACTCTGAAGCCGGGGTACTGGCACACTTGCAGAAGTATGCAGATGAAGACTTGGCGAAACAGTTGGAAGGCTTTGAAGGGTCATTGGATCATGAGTATGATTGGCGCCTTAACGTAACGAGTACCCAATAGTTTAGCCTATTTCAACGGTTTTTGTGCCGCCCTCAAAGAATCTATATTTACATTAGCCCCTCCTCTGGGATAAGGGCAGATCTTTTGGATCTCCATCTGAATATGTCGTAGGACAAAGCCAACAGGATCAATCCATACTCCAGAGGGCGTACCCAATCTGGGTGTGCGAAGGGATGCATATCCATGTTATCCAGATTCAGCCCTGTGATATACGATAACAGTACTGCGACCGATGCCGTCCATGCCCATGCGCTTGGACGGATCGCTGCAAAGGGAAGCAGCCACAACAGGTACCAGGAATTGACAACTGGCCAAAGTGCGAATAGCCCACCATAAATCCAGTCGCCCCGTACAATTGTGCCAGGAGCACTCCGCCTGTAGACCAAGTAGTAAATCCCTATCGCGATTACAAGTACAAGCCCACATACGATCCGAGCCGTCGCGTTGGGCACCCAAGGCTTTACCAAACTAAATAAGGCCGCATTGAATTCCCATTCGCGAGTGAATACAAGTAATGTCTCCAAATCTGTACTCCCCTGCAAAACAAAAGGCAAGTAGATCAGCGCCAATGTTCCGAGAAAGATTCCCCATACACGTAAACGTGCATGCACTAGAATAAATGGTATGACGAGCAATGCGAGAACTTTAGCCCCCACAGCCAAAGCCAAAAAGATGGCCGCACCGTAAATCCTGTCTCTTCGAACCAGCACTATCGCGGCAAGCACAAGAAATACAGCAACTCCATCAGGGTGGGCAGTAAAGGCGATTTCCTTGATTACCAGTGGACTCCATGCATAGAGAAGTACCACCGGTGCAGGTGCCAGTCGGAGAAGTAGACCTATAGTCATCAGG
>JAPPBZ010000089.1 GCA_026702635.1 Bacteroidota bacterium | reverse complement strand
CTGAGCCTTATGCAATCGAATATCCAGCAATTGCACACAGTGTTCCGGAAACCACCAGAGGAAAAAAGCTCATCATCATTGTATTGAGTGCGTTCTTCGAACGGACAAGCCCGCCGTAAAAGAATGCCAGCGCGGGGGTCATCAGCAGAACAAGAGCCGTGGAAATCAGCAACCACGCCGTATCTGCACCGCTGATAGAAGCTACTGCATCTGCTTCCTGGGCAAAAGCTGAGAAAGGCATCAGCAGACCCAATCCTGCCAATGCATAAAGTTTTTTATAAGGCATTGTTTTTCCAGATTTATTAAGGACGAAGCAAGTAAAGACCGCAATAATTTAGGAAAAATAATTACAATAGCCAAACAATTCAGGAATTTTCTGTGTTTTTCCGGCTATTTTTAAGAAAAATTGTTTGCTTACAGGAGGCCAGACAACCCCGCAAGTCTTGACATGCACCCGGTGAAACCGTCTGCCGCTTTGGTCTACTCTGTAAAGGGGTAGGCTGTGAGTCCTTAATCGGAGTTCATGATGAACAGCGGGGCATCCTGGAGATCCTTGAAATTGGGACGAAGCCGCTCAACATTATAGAATTTTTCAATATCCACCACTTTGTGTGGTCCGTTAATGACTTCCATTGAGATATTTCCATACACCCCATTACGAATATTCACCAAACGCCCCGATGTGCCTTCCAGAATTAAATCCAGAGCTAAATTACCGTACGCCATCGGTACAACAGAATCCAGGGCATCCGGTACTCCACAACGCACTAGATATCCCAGTCGCTGATTCACAACATTGATCCGTTTACCCTGATTATAAGTTGGTGATCGCTCCTTCAATTCTTTGCCAACCCGATCTCCAATTCCTCCTAGCTTCGCGTGCCCGTACTGGTCCTTCTCAGATCCCAGAAAGGACATCTCATCATCCCCCCTGATTTTTGCTCCCTCAGAAACCAATACGACAGAGTAGCGGCTGGGATGTCGATTCCGATCGTAGACCATCAGGTCCGTTAATTGATCCATATTAAAATCGATCTCGGGTATCACACAGCGATCCGCTGCACCAGCCATCGCTGGCAAAAGTGCCGAATAACCCGCATAACGACCAAAAACTTCAATGACCAGAAAGCGCTCATGTGACCCTGCGGAGGTCCGCAGCGTATTGGCCAATTCAATCGTCCTGGTCAAGCATGTACCGAACCCGATACAATAATCCGTACCTGGTACATCATTGTCCATGGTTTTAGGGATTGCCACGACCTTCACACCTTCTTTGTGTAAGCGGTAACCATAGCTAAGCGTGTCATCTCCCCCAATTGGGATGAGATAATCAATGCCAAGGTATTCAATGTTCGAGAGTACTGCGGAGGTGACATCATTAATCTCATCCTTGAACTGATCCCGCAAGTGTGCCGGCAGCGTACTCTTCGGCAGGTGGCTTGGCCGCGTGCGTGAACTATGTAGGAATGTCCCCCCTGTGCGTGCAGCTGCATTCACTATGGGCTCCTTAAGTTCTTGCACACTTCCTGAGTTGTCCACCTCGGGATCCTGAACAAGATCGACCAGTCCTGCCCATCCTCGCTTGATTCCGAGTACTCTGTATCCTTCACGTAGTGCACGAACGGTGACAGCACGAATTGCCGGGTTCAATCCCGGCACATCGCCACCACCCGTAAGGATTCCGATTGTACCTTTGTAGGCCATGATGAATTGTATTTCAGTAGGTTGATTTCTTCGAAAATTACGACATGACAGGCAATCGGTTACACCGCTTACAAAATGATAATCTTGGCAAATCCGTTTTTCGCGCAAATTCGGGAAGATTTTTTCTGATGAATCGTCTAAGCAGCTAAAGAATTTGATATTTTTTCAACTCATGCGTTGTACATCCTACTTCCCGTGCTTTATTCTGCTCTTGAGTGGACTGCTTTTTGTCCAGAGTGGTTTCGCCCAGCGAGGACCACGTGGGCCACGCATTAACTCACCAGAAATGCAGGAGGCCCTCGTTGACACACTGATCTCCACGCTTGAGGTTGCGGATGAACTGGTCCCAGCGGTTCGTGCAATCTTGGAAGCCCGGACAAATTCTTTGATGGCACTTCGCCCTGAGCCCGGCGGAGGTCGCGGCCAGTTTCAAGCTATGCGTGCCAAACGTCAGGCAATCAACCAGGAAACCGAAACCGCACTTGCAGTGCTTTTGACGCCTGAGCAAATGACCTCGTACCGAAAATTTATGGACGATCAGTCCCGAGAGCGAAGACAACAAATGCGTCGCAGAAATCAAGAGGATCGCCCATAACCTCTACTTTTGATTATGGATAGATCCGCTTGCCGCTGGGAAAAGGACACCGAAGAAATGGTCTCGTGTCAAGGAAAAATGAACTGTAACGTTGAGTCGTGAAAAAGTGGGAACCATTTCTTCAGATGAAATCTTGCTTGACCGCGCACGAAAAGGAGATCAGAATGCATTTCGTGAGATACTTGAACAACATCAACATACCGTGGCTCGTACCGTCGCGGGTATGCTTGGCAACACCTCTGAAGTGGATGATGTGGTTCAAGTCGTCTTCATTCGATTTTATAAAACACTTCACCGGTTCCGTGGAGAGGCAGCCTGCCGTACCTATCTCACACGGATTGCGATTAATGCATCCCTTGATGTTCTTCGACGACGAAAAAACCTGCGTTCACGATTCATCAGCCGGGATGATGAAAATAAGACGCTGGCAGAACCAGGAGCCTATGATTCTGAATCAGAACGCTTTGATCGGATACAACTCATTAACTCAGCGATGAACCAACTTAAACCCCATCACCGTGCAGTCGTTGTGCTTCGGTTGATTGACGGATACTCCGTTATCGAGACTGCTGAACTACTTGGGATCGCCCAAGGTACGGTAATGTCCAGATTAAGCCGTGCGACTGCTCATCTGCGCACGATCTTAGGCCCTATCCTTGAAGAAGAGAATTAGACACGTTATACCTCCTATGAAAGATCCTCACTTACATACCCTACTTCAGGAAGCGGTGGAAATCAATGCTGAATTCAACACTCAGCCGTTCCTTCCCGATCGAATCATGCGAAAGATTCGAACAATCAACCCGTCGGAAGAGCAGTTTTTTCAAATGATCTGGTTTGCTTTCAAGCCCGTCATCCTCGCGAGTGTGCTCTTCGTCTTGGGATTTCTCTCGTACAACACATTTATCAGCCGTAGCTATGAGGTCCCCCCGACAACGACAGAAATTGTCTTCGGCCTGCAGCCTCTGACACTTACGACCGCCTATTCCACAGATTTGGACGAATCCCCGTCAACAATCCCATGAGTACTCGTGTTAAATCGTTGGTCGTCCTTGGATGTACCTTAATTATTGGAATTGCCATTGGTATCCTAGGAACCAGTACGTGGCAACATCGTCGGAACGTCGCTCTGTCTGAAACTCGAATTCAAGGTGGACTGACGCGTCACATTGAACGAGTCATTGATTTTCAAGATGAAGAACAGCTCGCCGAAGTCAGAACCATTGTGCGCCGTGCTGAACGATCATTGATGCAACAACGCCGACGTGCAATCGATAGTCTGGCCGTTCACCGCCAGATCTTAATTGCAGACCTGCAACAAGTTCTCACCCCAGAGCAATGGCAGCGCCTTGAAGCTTGGCTGGATCGAGAGCAAAAGCACCGAAGAGACCGACGAGATCGATCATCCGGTCAGCGCCGCTCGTCGCGAAAGAATTCTTCAGACCAAAAACCCCAATATTAATCTAACTCCGATGCGATTCTCTATCATCGTAACCGCTATTGTGATTACCGGTGCCTCACTCTGGTATTTCAACCGGGGCTCCGCTGAGCCTGTCAGCCCTTACCGGTTTGTGACACTTGAAGAAGGCGATCTTGAATCTGTTGTTGCAAGTACCGGAGCACTGGATGCTGTGACAACGGTCCAGGTTGGTACCCAAGTTTCTGGCATTATTGCCAGCATTTATGTCGACTTCAATGACCGCGTCTATGAGGGGCAAGTGATCGCCCGGATTGATACTACACTTCTGTGGAGTGCCGTGCGTGATGCGGAATCCAATCTGGAGCGAAACCAAGCACAGCTCCGACAGGCCCGACGGGAGCTAGAACGGTTGCAGCCCTTGTATGAGCAACAATTCGTTACCGAGGTAGACTATCACCGGGCACAGTACGACCTAGACATTGCCGAAGCAGCAACCAAAAGTGCAGAAATCAGCTTAGATCGTGCTCGGCAAAATCTGAGTTACGCTACGATCATAGCTCCGATTTCCGGGACCGTCATCGAGCGGAATGTCGATGTTGGCCAGACGGTAGCAGCCAGCTTTTCCGCGCCCCAGCTTTTCCTGATTGCTGACGATCTCTCTCGTATGGAAATCCTTGCGTCTGTAGATGAGAGCGACATCGGGCAAATTCAAGAAAGACAATTCGCCCGATTTACAGTTCAGGCATATCCTGATGAACTGTTCACCGGAGTGGTTCGGCAAGTGCGTCTACAATCAACGGTTGAGGAAAATGTGGTGAATTACACCGTCGTCGTTGACGTTGAAAATCCTGATGGACGGCTTTTGCCCGGCATGACGGCCACTGTCGATTTTTTGATCGAATCTGCCACCAACGTTCTCAAACTGCCCAATGCTGCACTGCGTTTTCGGGCAACTCCGCAAATGTTTGAAGCCCTCCGTGTACGCAGAGATGCAGCGGGGGGAGATGGGCCTGGCGGCAGTGCGAGTCCGGCAACCGGCAACCGGCCTGGTAATGGTAGCACATGGAGCGGCGGCGGAGCAAATGGCTTCGGGGGAGGTGCAAATAATTTTACCATGATCTGGTATCTGGATGAAAATAACGAACTGATGGCCGTTCCCGCACAAACTGGAATCACGGACGGCCAGATGACCGAAGTATCCAGCTCACGCCTTCAACCTGGCCTGCAGGTTATCGCGGGGGTCACGCAACAGGAAGACGAAGACTCAAATAATCCATTTCAGCGCACCCAACGTCGTTTTCGTCCTGGAGGATTTTAGTCCACATGGAACGTGAACCAGTGATGAGAACACAGGGATTGACCAAGGTTTATACCATGGGCAAAACCGAGGTACACGCTCTGCAGGGGGTTGACCTGACGGTCGAACGAGGCGAAATGATTGCGATTGTGGGGGCCTCCGGCTCGGGGAAATCTACTCTGATGAATATCATCGGCTGCCTGGATTACCCTACTTCAGGGACCTACTTCCTGGATGATGTGCATGTAGAGAACTTATCCCGCAACCAGTTGGCCGATATTCGAAACAGCAAGATTGGCTTTGTTTTTCAGGGTTTTAACCTGCTTGCTCGAACAACTGCTCTTGAAAATGTTGAGTTACCTCTTCTCTATGACCGATCCCGACGAAAAATTCAAATTCGAAAAACGGCTGAAGAAGCTCTTGAGCGTGTTGGACTTGGGGATCGCATGGATCATGAACCTAGCGAACTCTCGGGTGGTCAGCAACAACGTGTCGCCATCGCGCGTGCACTGGTAACCAACCCATCTATCCTCCTGGCCGATGAACCGACCGGCAACCTGGACAGCCATACTTCCATTGAAGTGCTCACTCTCTTTCAGGAACTTCACGACCAGGGAATGACGGTTCTGCTCATCACTCACGAATCTGACGTAGCGAATTGCACGCAACGTGTCATTGAATTGCGCGATGGCAAGATCATTCAGGACAAGCATATTCAGTCCATCAAGGCAAACGAGATCGCCCTATAGAAACTGAGCGAAGTATCCGACCCGATCCTATGAATCCATGAAAGCTTCAACACTCATTAAGGTTGCCTCCCAGAGCATTTTGAAAAACAAAATGCGTACACTCTTGACCATGCTAGGAATCGTCATTGGTGTTGGCGCCGTCATTGTTATGGTCGCAATTGGACAAGGTGCACAATCCCAGATCCAGGAGCAAATCAATACTCTGGGGACCAACATGATCGTTGTAACCCCGGGTGCCAGTAGCCAGGGTGGTGTAAGCCGGGGCGCACAAAGTTACAACCGCCTCACCGTCAAGGATTTTGAAAAAATTAAACGAGAGAGCCTGATCGTCTCTGCAGTTTCCCCGGTTGTGTTTAGTCGTACACAGGTTATTGGAGGTCAGGGAAACTGGCGCACAACCATCAATGGAGTCTCAACAGATTATCAAATTATCCGGAATTGGGATCTTAAGTATGGCAGCTTCTTTGACCAAAGTGAGCAGCGCCAGATGCGACGTGTCATCGTGCTGGGGCATACTGTAGCGGAGAACCTCTTTCCTGGAGAGGACCCCGTCGGACTGACCGTGCAGGTACGTAACGTTCCCGTGCAGGTCATTGGGGTCCTTGAACCCAAAGGGCAGACCGCCAGCGGTACAGACCAGGATGATGTGATCTTTGCTCCCTACACAACCGTCCAGACCCGACTCAGCGGATGGAGTCGCATATTTCAGATTCTAGCAAGTACACCTTCCTCGCGTGATATTCCTGCGGCACAAGAAGAAATCCGGGCCATTATGCGGGAATCTCATGGTCTGGCACAATTTGCCGAAGATGATTTCACAGTACGAAACCAGAATGATCTCGCTGCAGCCGAGCAGGGAACCACGGAAGTCATGACCATGCTTTTGGCCGCAATTGCTTCCATCTCACTCCTCGTTGGAGGAATTGGAATCATGAACATTATGCTCGTATCTGTGACCGAGCGCACCCGTGAGATCGGGATTCGTATGGCCATAGGTGCCCGCGGACGGGACGTGCTGACTCAATTTCTTGTCGAGAGCATCGTCATGAGTGTGTTGGGCGGCGCAATCGGAGTTGGGATTGGCTTTGCTGGCTCAAGCATATTAAGTCAGTTGACGGGATGGAATACGGT
>JAPPBZ010000309.1 GCA_026702635.1 Bacteroidota bacterium | reverse complement strand
CCCAGCTCGGTTCAGGGCCGATGAGCGGGGGAGACCTTGTTTTACGCCGGCATCGGTCAGGGCTTCAATCAGCATGTAGACGTACGCCGGGCCACTGCCACTGAGTCCAGTGACTGCGTCCATAAGATACTCTGGGACCCGTTCCACCCTGCCTACGGCCTCAAACATTTCTCGAACTAATTCAACGTGTTCAGCAGATGCGGAGGCTCCTGCGCAGATGGCAGTCGCTCCCTTGAACACCGTCATTGGCGTATTTGGCATTGTACGGACAACCGGTTGATGGCCCGGGAATTCCTGTGCGATCCGGTCTGTAGTGAGCCCGGCAAGTACAGAAACAATCAGAGTTCCCGGATTTACGAATTCGCGAATTTCTTCCGTGACACTCAGCCAATTTGTGGGTTTAACAGCCAGCACGATGATGGAAGCGTCTTTGACGGCTGCTTTGTTATCCACGCCCGCAGATACACCGGGAAGTTTTCTATGCAGAATCTCCAGGCCATTTGGATTCCGCCGGGTTACGCGAACCCTCGATGGGTCCAGGTGTCCGCCTGAGATCAACCCTCCAACGAGGGCACGGCCGATATTTCCTGCACCAATGACAGCTATGGTTTGATGGGAGAGTGACATGGATTAGAGGACCCCTTTAGTTGATGGCATCTTTGAATTATCTCCGCTTTGTTGAACGGCGATTTTTAATGCACGCCCGACAGATTTGAAGATCGCTTCAATCTTGTGATGCGTGTTGATCCCGTAGAGGACACTGATATGCAGTGTACACTGTGCATGCTCGGCAAAGCTGTACCAGAAATGCTGAACAAGTTCAGTTGGGAGGTCTCCCACCGTTGGACGATCAAAATCTCCTTCAAAATAGAGTACGAATCGGCCGGAGAGATCAATCGCCGTACGGGCCAATGCTTCATCCATCGGCACGTATGCATGGCCATAACGCGTGATATGGGATTTATCTCCCAGTGCTTTCCGTAACGCCTGACCGAGACAAATCCCAACATCCTCGACGGTGTGGTGTTCGTCAACATCAAGGTCTCCACTGCACTTGGTTTTTAGATCGAATTGGCCGTGCTTTGCAAAGAGGTCCAACATATGATCCAGAAACCCAACCCCTGTCTGGTTTTTGTAATCACCAGTACCATCGAGGTTGAACTGGACGGAGACATTAGTTTCCCCGGTCTTTCGGGTGATCGAACTTTGCCGATCAGAAGTAACAGGTTCCATCACTGGCAAAAATGGTTTAATTCGCCTTGTACGCATAAGTACACGGTTTGGCGCGTAGGTACACAATACTGTGGTCAGGATCCGCAGCGATGAGTTTTTGTTGAACTGTAACAAGAATATAAGTATGATCTATGCCGGACGAGTCTTTTAAGCGCACCTTGGTGACGTCTGCGTTGCCGTACGCCAATGGTCCGGTACATATTGGACATCTTGCAGGTGCTTATCTACCAGCGGATATTTATGTTCGCTATCTGAGGTTACAGGGCCGGGATGTGGTGTATGTCTGCGGGTCGGATGAATATGGTGTAGCGATTGTGATGCAGGCAATGCAGGAGAAAGTCACTCCTCAGGAAGTCGTTGATCGTTACCATCCCATGATCCGAGACAGTTTTAAGGGGTTCGGAATTAGTTTTGACAACTATAGCCGCACCACACGTGAGGTCCACACGGAGACCAGTCAGGATTTTTTTCGGAGATTATCCGAGAAGAATGAGTTTGTACTGAAGCGAGAGGAGCATCTTTACGACCCGGAGGCAAAGGTTTTTCTCGCAGACCGTTTTGTGCATGGCACCTGTCCCATTTGTGGTTACGAGGATGCCTATGGAGATCAGTGTGAAAAGTGTGGCACATCACTCAGCCCCACGGAGATCAAAAATCCGCGGAGCACATTGACCGATGCAGTCCCGGAGTTGCGCCCGACAACGCACTGGTATTTGCCCTTGGGACAGTGGCAGAGCCGATTGGAAGCCTACATTTCCAGCCACCCCGATTGGAAGCCGAATGTTCTTGGGCAGATAGGGGCTTGGTTTACAGACGGATTGCGTGACCGGGCAATCACCCGTGATGTTCCTTGGGGAGTTCCCGTACCACCGGAAGCTGCGGATGCAGCTGGTGTGGAATCAGAGGGAAAAGTGATTTATGTATGGTTTGATGCACCGATTGGATACATTTCATCAACGCGGGAATGGGCGCGGCGCAAAGGTGATCCAGATCGATGGAAGCTGTACTGGCAGGATGAGGATTCCAGACTAATTCACTTTATTGGCAAGGACAATATCGTATTCCATACACTGATGTTTCCCGCGATGCTGATGGGCTACGGGGAGTATGTGGTGCCGGATCAGGTTCCTGCGAATGAGTTTCTGAACATTGAAGGCAGCAAGTTGTCAACGAGTCGAGGATGGGCGGTGTGGTTGCACGAGTACCTCAATGATTTTCCTCCGGACCTGCTACGTTATGTGCTCACCAGCACGCTCCCGGAGTCCAAAGACTCTGATTTCAACTGGAATGATTTTCAGACGCGCGTCAACAGTGAGCTAGCGGATATATTAGGCAATTTTGTCAATCGTGCTCTGACATTTGCCGAGCGCGAGTTTGACAATAAGGTCCCTCCACTGTCTTCTCCTTCTGCGGCAGATGAGGCAGCTCTTGCAGAATTGGCAGGGTACCCGCAGCAGATTGGGGCTGCCTATGAGCGGTTTCGGTTCCGCGAAGCAGCACGTTTGACGATGAATATGGCGAGACTGGGGACTAAGTACTTCAATGATCAGGTTCCATGGGTTACGCGGAAGACCAACCGGTCCCAGTGTGCCAATACAGTTCATGTATCTCTACAGATTGCAGCAGCGTTGTCAGTACTTATGGATCCAGTTCTCCCGTTTTCGGCGGAAAAACTTCGAGGTATGTTGAGGTTTGAGGGAGTTCGATCCAGTCTACCCGACTCCGATCATTCGGAGGGGATTGGTTGGTCGGAGGCAGCTTCCTCGCCACTTCCAGCAGGACATGTACTTGGTCACAAAGAAATTCTCTTTCATAAAGTAACGGACGATACCATTCAGACACAGATCGAAAAATTAGAATCTAACGACCCGGAATCGGGTCCCCCGTATGTGGAGGCAAAGCCCACAATCAGCTACGATGATTTTGCAAAACTGGATCTTCGGACCGGTCGCATACTTAGTGCAGAGCCGGTTCCAAAATCCAAAAAACTGCTAAAGTTGCAGGTAGATCTTGGCTATGAAACCCGTCAGATCCTTGCGGGGGTTGCAGAACATTTTCAACCGGAGGAAATGATCGGGCAGTCCGTTGTGGTAGTCGCGAATTTGGCACCTAGGAAGATGATGGGGCTTGAGAGTCAGGGAATGCTTCTGATGGGGGAAGACAGAGAAGGATGTCTGTCGCTCATTTCTTCAGGAAGCGAGGAGGGATCCATTATCTGCTAAGATCAATCTGGGGCTAAAAGATCGGAAAGGAAGCTCGAATCCAGATTGAATAACAGATCAGTATCTGTACACATGCTGTACTAGGGGCTCATTGTATGTGGTCATGTCCCAAGCTCGGTTTGTTCCTGCTCGGAATAACGACGGTTGTGTAAATCCCCTACGGACTGACATCATTGTCACCGATATTGGGTAAGCATTGAGTCTGACTTCCGTTCCGACTCAACATATTCGAGGCTCTCTGAAAATCATTCACATGTTCATAAATGATTTTCAGAGAATCTCACAAATGACTGCAATTCGGATGCGCTAGCCTAAGTTTCGGGTGGTCTTTGGGAGGCCATCGGGTCGTGGACACCGCTGCAAATTGTAGTATATTGAACCGGAGCCTGGAACAAATCTGGCTAAGAAAATGGGATTGTACCGAAAACGGATACACCAGTGACGGTAACCACATCGACCCAGGATAATTTGAGCGCCACGGCACACCTGTCTTTCGATCGCGAAAGGCAGAGCGTAGCTGGCCCCACCGTTGCTGGCAAAGGGGGTTTTTCTGATTATTCGATAGAAAGCCGTTTCCGCGACGAGATGTTCCACGACGATGGGACACTGCGGACGGTAGCGGAACGGTTAGGTACGGCGCTTAACAATGCCACGCCAGAGCAGTTGATGCAGCTTCAGGACGGTGTTCGGCGGCAGTTCCTTCACGAGGGGATTACCTTCACTGTCATTGGCAAAGAAGAAGTCACTGAACAAATTATTCCCATCGACTGTGTGCCGAGGGTTCTAACTGCTTCTGAATGGGATCATATTGACCAAGGGCTCCGACAGCGCTTGCGCGCGATCAATCTGTTCTTGAAGGATATTTATCATGAAGGGTGGTCATTGCGTGACGGTATCGTGCCCTACGAATTGGTTTTGGGATGTCCCCAATACCGCATGGAGATGTTGGGCACAAAGGTTCCCCACGATATCTATGTATCAGTTTGCGGTACCGATATAGTCCGTACTCGCGATGGATTTGCCGTCCTCGAGGACAATCTACGCGTACCATCCGGCGTCTCCTACATGCTCGCCTGCCGTGCTGCGATAAAGCAAGCAATGCCACGACTGTATCGGGCACATAATGTGCGGGAGGTTCTTCCATACCCAGGACAACTTTATTCCCAGTTGGCCTCACTCGTTACTTGGACACAGAGTCCACGGATAGCTGTGCTGACTCCCGGCCGGTACAACTCAGCGTACTACGAACATGCCTTTCTCGCTGGCGAGATGGGCGCCGAACTCGTTGAGGGACGGGACCTGGTCGTGCATGATGGTCTGGTGTACATGCGAACGGTCACCGGGCTCAAGAAAGTTGATGTAATCTACCGAAGAGTGGACGACGATTTTCTGGATCCGGTGACTTTTCGTAATGATTCCCTCTTGGGAGTCCCGGGACTGTTCCACGCATACAGGGTGGGTAACGTCGTAATCGCTAATGCTCCTGGTACCGGCGTGGCCGATGACAAGGCGCTTTATGCCTATGTACCCGACCTTATTCGATATTTTCTTTCCGAGGAACCAATTCTTTCCAATGTCGAGACGTATCTGTGCCGGACCACCGAGGGACTAACATATACACTGGAAAATCTTGACAAATTAGTTGTGAAAGAAGTCGGAGGATCTGGGGGGTACGGGATGCTGGTCGGACCGCATGCATCGGCAAAGGAGAAGAAGGATTTTGCTGAACGGCTGCGAACCGATCCGGCGAATTTTATTTCCCAGCCGACGCTCGCACTTTCTCGGGCACCGTGCTTTATTGACGGAAAGGTAGTGCCACGCCATGTAGACGTTCGCCCTTTTGTGCTGCAAGGAAGAAAAGAAACCTGGATAGCGCCTGGGGGGCTCTGTCGCGTCGCACTTCGCCAGGGAAGCCTAGTTGTCAACTCGAGTCAGGGCGGAGGTTGCAAGGATTTGTGGATCATTAACGAAGAAGAAAGGAATTCGTGATGCTAGCTAGAGCTGCGGGGGATTTTTACTGGATGGGTCGATATTTCGAGCGTGCTGAGCATACTGCACGCCTGTTGGACTATCATCTTGCACACTTGGTCGATACGCCTGCTGATGTGCTGGCACGCGGTTGGCAACTCTTGTATGCAGCACTGGCACAACCTCCTCCCATATCTCCCACGGAAACTGGCGATGCAGAAGCCTTTTTGGTTCCCGATGCCTTTGCTCTTGCCGCTCACCTAATTGAGGACACGGAAAACCCGGATGCCATCATCCAGAGTTGGACCAAGGCGCGCGATAATGCTAAACAGCTTCGCCCGTGGTTACCGGTCCGGGTTTGGACATGTCTCAATGACGGTTTTCTATGGCTTCGAGACTGCGACTTTACGGAGTATTGGGCCCAGGGGCCCAATAGGCTGCCTGCAGGGGTCGTTGACCGACTGAGGCACTTATCCGGCGTCATTGAAGCCAGGATGTCCAGGGACAATGCGTGGAGATTCCTCGAGCTAGGCCGTTTTGTCGAACGCCTGCAGCTCCAGACAGCCCTGTTGCGAGCATGGTCCAATCCCTCAAATAAAAACTCTCGAGTGTGGGCAGGACTGTTGGAGGTGTGCGCTGCCTACGAGGCATACTGCCGAACGTGCTCAATGGTAATTCAACCTAGACAGGCACTGGCATTTTTGATAGCCAATCCTGAGGTTTCGCGTTCCCTGAGTTTCGCGACACGGTCCGTTCAAGTTTTGCTATCAGATATAGATCCGGCGGGTGGGCGGTATCCGCGAAGAGCGCCGCACCGCCGCGCACTGCGTTTAGCCGGCGCAATTGAGACAAACCTACACGCATCCGCGGAAATTACAGATACACAGGATTTCCTGGGGGACTTTGCTGAAGAGTGCCGTACACTTCACGATCTCATTATTGCAGAATATATAGATTATCCCTTGGAGCAGGGATTACCGTCATGACTTCCCGCTACTCAATACGTCACGAGTTGGAATTTACATACGAAAGTGTAGTGACTGGATCGGTGATTACGCTTTTTCTGGCACCTGCCCGTAATCTTCGCCAGTTGGTCCACAGCTTTTCACTTAGTACTGATCCTGGGGGATCTATCTTTACTTTTACCGGTCCTTATGGTAACCGGGGGCATTTTTTTGATCGCCCTAGCCCACATCACGAACTTCATATCCGTGCGCTTTCCGAGGTTGGTGTGATTCCCGAACCTCCGTTGCCCGAATCTCTCGGCATCTTAAGCTGGGCTTCGCTCGAAGCTGCCATCCAGGCCCCAGAGCAATGGATAATGCTCCAGCCCAGCCACTTCGCACGGCCCTCATCCGCTACGTTGAAGCGATTCATGAAGGAATTCGGGATAGAGAAAGGCAACACTCCCTTGAACAGCATCCAAGAACTTAAAGCGGCACTGCGTGCGGCCTTTGTCTACGAGCCCGGGAGTACCACAGCGCAATC
>JAPPBZ010000051.1 GCA_026702635.1 Bacteroidota bacterium | reverse complement strand
TGTCCGAGCAATCATTACCGGAAATCATCCTAAGACAGGCCGCTCCGCTGCAAGGTCCTTATCAGCTGGATTCGTCTACCGCCGCCATGGGTGCCCAAGTTGGGCTCACGCTGCGGGGTGTCCTTATTCCTTACCTGATGCGGCGTCCCGGGGCGTATGTGCCATTGGATTCTGTGATGGCGATGCCCGGAGAAAGCATTGCATTGAATGTGCAATGGGAGGGTCAAGTGGTCACGGCCCGGACCCGAATTCCACCATTAATTTCTCTGGATAGCATAGAAATCTCGGTTTCAGACACCCCTGTCCCCGGATTGCTGTTAGACTCTCTGTTTATAGATCCGACTCAGATTGATTCCTTAGGGATTCGAGCGCTTGGCACGGGTGCGCGGGAAGGATTGGTCCATCTCGTACGGGCAACCGTGTATTGGGATGATTACACTGGAAACGATGGGAATGACTGGTGGATCAGAATGCAATTGTTACCCACTCTGACACAGGATCAAAGACTCAGCAATTACTTTCTGAGTTCGGAAGTGCTGCAGCCGGAAGAGGATATCCCATTTATTGATGCCAATCGACGATCTTGGTCGGGTTCTTATGCAGTACCTGTGGCAAGCCAAGCCGATCCGATTTCACAGCATGGTCTGCGTATTAGTATCATTCGTTGTACAGAGGCCTACGCAGACTTTGTCTCCCAGAGCTCGAATCCAGGTGAATATGAACCGCCATCAAACATTTTAGGCGGGCGAGGGATTTTTGCGGGACTGGCCGTAGATACATTCACAGTAAGCATTAGGTAATGAGTACCGCAAAAGGGAGCTCGTTCAGAGCCGGTACGATCACAGCATTAAGCCCACAGGTTAAGAATCGGGCTAGAACATCGGTTTTTATCGATGGAGAGTATGCCTTTGGGATTTTGACGGATCTGGTTGTACAGAACAAATTGCATGTGGGGAAAGAGCTGAATGAAACAGAGGTAAGCATCCTTTTGCAAGATGAAGGAATGCTCCGGGCAAAGTCCAAGGCACTAGGATATTTGGCTTATGCTCCGAGGACTGCGTATCAGATACGCACACGTTTGAGAGAGCGGGGATTTTCGGATCACGAGATTGATCATGCGATGGGAGATCTTACGGATCTTGGCTATATTGATGACCGGAAGTATGCAATGGAATACGCCACAGCACGGTTCAATCACAAAGGGTATGGGCCAGAGAGGATTCGGCGCGAATTAGCTGCAGACGGGGTTTCACATGACAATATTTCCGAGGCGATCAAAGCCACGATCAACCCGGAGGCTTTTGCTGCGCGTGCAAAAAGCATGGTCGAGCGATTCCAGACTAGAGTTCGGGGCACATTCCCTGAGCGAAAAAAGAAACTGATCGCTTACCTGACCAGAAGGGGGTACGGGTATATAATGGCAAGTGAATTTGTTCAGGAGGTACTGAGTCGAAGTGAGTCGAGTAAAAATCGCACGTAACCTGTTGAGTGAGCGTCTTGGAGAGGTCCGGCCTTCGGCTGCGATTATTCTAGGATCTGGATGTGGTCTTGAATTGGATCGGGTCCATTGGAGCCTGACTGCTTCAAATATTCCTGGATTCATAGCTCCTTCCGTCGCTGGACATTCGGGCCATGTGACATCGGGTGTCTTTGCAAACTACGAAGTTCTCCTAATGCAAGGGCGTGTTCACTACTACGAAGGAGTTTCTACTGATCGTGTCACCTTTCAGGTACGCCTCATTCATGAATTGGGGATCAAGAATATCATTTTGGTTAGTGCGGCAGGCGGGATACGGGCAACCTTGAACTCAGGAGAAATTATGTTGGTAGAAGGTCATATCTGCGCTCAGCCACTGACTGCAACCAACAAGGGACGTTCAGTGTACGACGCACTTTGGAGAGAACGTGTGATTGCAGCTTGTGGTGGCTTACCGGTCTCCAGTGGTGTTTATGTGTGGACCATTGGGCCGAGCTACGAAACTCCAGCAGAAATTGTCGCCTTTGAACGTAGAGGCGGCGATGCAGTTGGAATGAGTTTAGTACCGGAAGCGATGGAAGCATCAGCTTTAGATATGCATGTGCTGGGGGCCACTATCATTACCAATGGTGCGGCAGGCCTGCATGAGCAGGAGTTAAATCACGAAGACGTACTTCGTGCAGCCAAGGCTGCACGAACGAATCTTGCGGATGTACTCGCCAAAGCGTTAATACAGGCTCCTCAGTCATACAGAACGTAATTTTACCTATAACCCGATACTCATATCACAAGACCAAATTGCAGCGCATGAACGACGACTATGGACATGACAGTGGCGATTGGGAGGGTGCGCCGCATTCAGGCAGCGGATCTCGCTATCGCGACGAAGTATTTTCGAGGAGGGTCCCAGCGGGACGACGTACGTACTTCTTTGATGTGAAGGCAACCCGATCTGGTGAAGACTTTTTCATCGTCATCACCGAGAGCAAGCGAGTTGGCGAGCATCGTCACGAGAAACACAAGATCTTCGTGTATAAGGAAGACTTCACTAAGTTCATGAAGGGCTTGTACGAGGCAATGGAGGATGTACGGACCGAGCGTCTACCGGACTACGAGTTTTATGGCTACCCGTCTGTTGATTTTCCGCCCAGGGACGACGACAGCAGGTAGCCTAGTTGAGCCATGATCCGCTTGATTGCGCCAGATCAATGGAGACGAAAGCCAGTAAGCCTGGATTCTGCATTGGAGGCGCGAGTAGCCAAGGTAATCAAGAAGGTCATGGAGCGCGGCGATGCGGCTCTGTTTGATTACACGAGCCAGTTTGACCGTGTCGGACTTACGTCCATCTCCGTGCCCTCTGCAGCATTGGAGTCAGCTTGGGCAGAAGCCGAATCGGCTTGGCAGCACGCATTTCAGGATGCCGCCAATAATATACGCCGGTTCCATGCGAGGCAGCGCCGAGAGAGTTGGTATGTAGACGACGGAGATCGTGTCCGTCTAGGGCAGCGCATCTTACCGGTGGATGCTGCGGGCTTGTATGTCCCTGGTGGAACCGCTGCATACCCGTCCAGTGTATTGATGACCGCCATTCCTGCTCAGGTAGCAGGAGTTGGCAACCTGTATCTTGCAAGTCCTCCTGATCCATCCACCGGGCTACCTCGGCGGGAGGTTTTGGCTGCCGCATATATGTTGGGAATTGAAAACGTGTTTGCGGTCGGCGGAGCACAGGCTATTGCTGCATTCGCGTTCGGAACAGAGTCTGTCCCGCGGGTGGATAAGATCGTAGGCCCGGGCAGCGCGTATGTTACGGCAGCCAAAAAGCTAGTTTATGGCCATGTGGATATTGATAGTCTAGCTGGTCCCAGCGAATTAGTAGTTCTGGCCGATGCCTCTGCCAGACCGGACTGGATTGCGCATGACCTTCTTGCACAGGCCGAACACGACGAACTAGCTTGTGCAATCCTTGTAACTCTGGATGAAGCGATTGCAAAGACCGTTTGTCAGGCACTTGAAACATTTCTGCCGCTGATTCCGCGAAGGGATATAGCTAGTTCGGCTCTGAAGGAACATGGTGCGGCGATCATTACTTCTTCAATGGAGGAAGCGATTCACATGGTGAATACCATTGCTCCAGAGCATTTGGAGCTCATGGTTGCAGATTCATGGGAGGTTTTAGAGAAAATTCGGCATGCGGGTGCTGTCTTCATTGGTCCTTGGTCTCCGGAGGTGGTTGGAGATTACTATGCAGGTCCGAATCATGTATTGCCGACAGGGGGAACTGCGAGATTTTCTTCCGCCTTGGGAGTTGATGATTTTATTCGGCGACAGAGTGTGATCAGCTACAGTGAACGGCGTTTAGGGGTCGTAGTCGATGATATTGCTCTAATGGCACATAGTGAAGGGCTTGATGCCCATGCGCGCAGCGTAAAAGCCCGCATAGAAGACTGATGACGATCCGGAATCGTGCACTTTCTCAGGTCAAGGATGAGATCCAAAAGCAGCATCCTTATAGGGTCGGAATCCCTCCTGGGCAAATTACAGTCAAGCTCAATCAGAATGAAAGTCCATTTGACCTGCCGGATGAGCTAAGAGAAACAGTATTTGAGCACTGGAAAGAGACCGCGTTTCATCGGTATCCTTCAGAGCAGCCCGATGACCTTGCGAAGTTAATTGCGGATTATATATGCTGGGATTCGGATGGAATTATCGTTGGGAATGGATCGAATGAATTGACCTACACGTTGGGGTTAACCTTCATTTCTTCAGGCAGAAAAGTGGTGTTGCCTCGCCCGATGTTTTCTTTTTATGAGCGGGTTGTGGATATTTTTGGGGGAACAGTCGTGTCGATTACTCCTCGTGATAACCTACAGTTTGACACCGATGGGATTCTAAAGGCGATTCAGCAAGCGACTCCTTCTGTCGTAGTGATCACCTCTCCAAATAATCCCACAGGCTTAGCATTACCTCTGGCAGAGATTAAAATAATTGCTGAAGCGGCACCAGGACTGGTGCTCATTGACGAGGCATATATAGAGTTTGCAGATGAACTCAGCATGCTCACTGCATTGAGGGAATATCCAAATGTGATTCTTCTCAGAACTTTTTCCAAAGCATTTGGACTAGCTGGATTACGTATGGGCTATTTGGTCGGAGATCCCGCACTAATGTCGGAGGTTCTGAAGGTTCGGCCTCCATTCATGATTGACCGCTTCAGTATAGCCGCAGTAAGGGTACTTCTTTCGCAATCCCATCTGCTTCATGATCGGATAGCACGGATTCGCTCAGAAACGAAGCGTTTGATTCAGGTCTTGCAGCAAATAAAAGGGGTGCGTGTGCTTGCAGGACAAGCAAATTTTGTTACATTTAAAGTTCCTGGTGATAGTAAGGAACTGTTTATGAAACTTGCCGAGTCTGGTATTTTAGTCCGTGACATGAGTGGGTACCCGGAGTTAAGGGGCTTTTTGCGTGTGAGTGCAGGAACTCCCGACGAGAACAGGGCATTCCTACGAGCGTTGACACGGATAATCCCGTAGCTTTTCAGCCATCCATAAAGCACAATTAGCCATAAAGCACAATGCGAATGCAAGATGGACTTGTCCCAGTAGAAATTATTGGGCTGTCAACGAGCCCAAGCAGTGGTGGTGCTTTTGTTTTGATGTTGGGGGAAATAGCTGGAACACGAAAACTCCCGATCGTGGTCGGAGAGAATGAGGCTACCGCCATCGCAATTGGTGTTGAAAGAAAACGCCCGCCGCGCCCCATGTCCCATGACCTACTGTGTAGTCTGATGGAGCATGCGGGGATGGAGGTGAATGACATTCTGATTGATTCGTTAGAGGAGGGCACCTTCTTCGCTAAAATTCGGTTCTTCCAGAATGGAGAGCCCGCCGCATTAGATTCACGCCCAAGTGATGCAGTTGCGGTTGCGGTACGTCTGGATGTTGATATTTTGGTGTCAGAATCGATCCTTGAGGAGGCGGGAATTCCATTAGGTGAAGACGAGGATGCTACCTCCGAGGAGGCTGAAGTGCCAGCATCTCCGATTGAGCAATTAGAAGAGAAATTAGAGCGTGCCATTGAAGAAGAGGATTATGAGGAGGCTGCACGGGTACGTGATGCTTTGGCGAAGCTGAAGGAATAGTTCCGATAGAGTTAGCTGTCAATCATTCGCGCAAAATGCCCCAGACGACGATTCCCTACAGGGGAATGAAGGGAACATCACGGCTTTTCTCTACCTACACAACGGATTACGCCCGGCTAGCGGACTATTATGCAGGAGACTGGCGCGAGGACAGCAGTTACGAAGCGGTTGCCCAAAATCTGGAGGCAAGTCCAGTAGATCGTCAGATATTGGTCGATGTACTTGAAGAGCAAAATGCCAACTGGAATAATGGGACCCTTGCATCGCAACTTCGTGATCCAGATTCATTAGCGGTGGTCACCGGTCAACAGGTTGGAATTTTTGGCGGTCCTCTCTACACACTGTACAAGGCCTTGTCCGCTGTTCGGTTGGCGGAGCGCCTGACGAGGGTACTTTCCCGGCCGGTCATACCGGTCTTCTGGATCGAGGGAGGAGACCATGATCTTGATGAAGTGCGACAGATTAGTCTGTTCGGTAGGAAGATATGGTATGACGGACACAGGCTCCCCGAAACAGGCAATCTTGGCAGCGTTGGTTCCTTGGTCTTCAATGCAGAGATTGATCGTGTCCGTGAGGAGCTCACGAACCAATTACCGCCAACAGAATTCCGGGATGAAGTATTTGGAAGCTACTACTCAGCGTATCACCAAGGGGCCACGTTCACCGATGCATTTGCCCATACATTAAAATCTCTCTTGGGCAGTGATTCGATGGTCTTTATGAACCCGGAGGACTGCCGACTGAAAGAACTAATTGCTCCTCTGCTTCGACGTGAGTTAAAAGAATACGTGACAACCCATACGGCATTAAAGGCTACCAGTGATGCTCTGGAAGAGGATTATCATGCACAGGTTCATGTCCGCCCCGGGAATGTATTTTTGCTCAGCGAGTCGCAGCGGGAAGCATTACATCCGACAGGCAATGGCTACAGCCCACAATTTTCCGAAGAGAAGATCATTCCAATTGATCAGATCCACGAAATTCCACCGTGCAGCCTGAGTCCCAATGTTGTTATGCGGCCACTTGTACAGGATTCATTGTTGCCCACGGTTGCCTACGTAGCGGGTCCGGGAGAGATAGCATATTTCGCTCAGCTTAAATCGCTATATACCTGGGCAAAGCGCCCAATGCCCATTATTTTCCCACGGGCAAGTCTTACAATCATTGAGCCAAGGATTGCAGAGTTGATGGACCGTCATGATTTGGCGGCAGAGGAACTGGGCAGTGAAATCCCGGAAATCATGCGCAAACGCGTACTGGAAGGGTCAGAGCTTGCACGAGCGTTCAAAAAGGCCGGAGTGATGCTTGATGAGAGTGCGGATGGATTAAGACCGGCAGTGACGGAGGTAGATGTGACACTACAA
>JAPPBZ010000086.1 GCA_026702635.1 Bacteroidota bacterium | reverse complement strand
AAAGCCTTGGCCACCCGTCCGGTAATGGTTCGGAATTCCATGGATGCCAGGAAGAGACGAATATCATCAACCATGAATTGCCCTTGAAGTGTCAGGCGTTTGAACTGCGCCCATAAGAGCCCTGCCAGAAAGCCATTATTGTCATCATTTTTAGGAACGTTATCGACGACGAATGTGAATGGGTTGGCGGGGTTAAGATATTTCAGAGAAAGTGAAGCCCCCGGACCCGAATAGATCGCGGACTCCATGAAGCTGAGCATGAATTTTCTAGTCGGACGGTAATCCCAGCGATGGGCAGCGTGGAATCTGCGAGTACTGCCGAATTTGACGGAGTCGTCGGCTGCCCGCCCGGTATAGTATCGCCCGTCCGTAGCACTGTCGAGTTCGCTCAGTACAGCCGTCACCGATGCACGATCACCTCCAATTCGCAGGAATACTTGATCACGACTGCGTGCGTTGCTACTGAGTATCGTCGAGGCATCTCCAGAGGATCCCCAGTGCAGGTCCCATCGCCCGAGGTAGGCGGATAACCAGCGGTGATTCCAACCGACATAGGAATGTTCGCTTCGCGCCATCAGGCGCAGTCCGGTATCTATGCCGTCAGGGTCCCGGTCATAAAAGCGGCTGTGAAACAGGGACATCTCTGCCACTGCAGGCCCGGCATCCAGATAGCCACTAGCCACGGTGCCGTGCCAATAGAAATTGATTGCGTCTCCTTGGGGGCGCACAGGGTCGATGCGGTCACTGTTGATCACATCTGTTCCCGCCATAAATGTATATCCGACCGCAACCTGATCGTCGGAGGTTGAAGGTGGCCGGAGCTTTTTCCGAAGTAGATCTACCCAGTGATGTTCTGAGCTGTTCAGCCTTGTAGTGTCTATTTGACTCAGCGCGTCCCATATCTCTTTTCTTCGATAGGGCAATGATGTAGGATTTAAGTCGAGTAAGTGCCCCCGGCGTTGAAGTCGGTCGATATATTCGTAGGCATAGTCATTCGTAGGCAATAGACGGTTACCCTGAGCCAGAACTGGGCTTGCCGGCAGTGCAAACAGGCTGCCAAGCAACAGGCAAAGCAGTACAGAGTAAGGGAATGAGCATCGATACAAAAATGTCATCACGGTGAATTCATTCATGCGTTTCATTCTCTGTCTTGGAAGCTCTTACGCAGTAGATGAGTTGACCAGATCCTGGGATATGATGTGGAATCAGGGCATAGGACAGTCAGGCCGTTCTCTGCGTACAACAGGTACAGATTCGTGATGCTGCAAGGTTTGTCCATCAATTCATTAGCTTAATGTGACCTCCAGAGGTACTGAAACAGGGGGGTGAAGTACATATTTCACGGTCGAATCAATTCAGATATTCCAAACTAAGCACTAAAGTTGTATTGTGTTCATGTCTGTACTCATGGTTTTTGATGATCTGGGTTGTTCCATGGAAGCAGTGGTCGTATGGGCAAGGGAGGTAGATTACTCGTGTATAAGTGTGTACAAGGCCGTTTGATAGATGTCCCGCAAGCTTGAATTTATCGCTTTGCTAATTACGGATATCGTTGCCACGGTAGCCTCCTGTATTCTTTACTTACGGATCAGGTTTCCAGACAGTTTTGCGATTCTTGGATTTGAGGGCTCCGAAGGGCAGATGATCTACCCTTTGTATGCCGCGTTGGCCCTCGCCCTCTTTTGGATTGTCATGCTCCTGTTCGCCGGGATGTACCGCGAACGACATGCGGCGAGTCGGATTGATGAAATTGTATCATTGGCGAAGGTAATTACGGTCGGAGTCCTGATTCTTGTCTTCAGCATCTTCATTGACGAACTGGACACGCGAGGGAGTCTCTCTGTTTTCGCAATCTACTGGGCCTCCGTACTAGGAACGGTTACATTTGGGAGGATTCTTGTCCGTTCGGTGCAAAAGGCATTGATCCTGCGGGGGTATGGAACGCACCGTGCATTGGTGGTTGGATGGCGGGATCAAGTCGAACGGTTATATCGGGATGTGGCCAAGTATCCAGCTGCAGGCTTGCAGATCGTAGGAGCGGTGCGGCTAGGTCAACAAGGTAATGGGACCTTCAACGGATCCGAAACAGAAGACGGAGAGACGGTACATGCCGTTGAGCGACTTCCCGATATGATTGATGATCTGCAGGTTCGGGATGTGTTGATCGCATTAGGATCCCAGGATCATAAGGAGCTTGCAGAGGTTCTGCGGCTATGTGACGGGAAGAATGTGGCTCTCAAAATCGTCCCGGATTTCTACTCCGTAATCGGCGGTATGGCACGGACGGAACACATTTACGGCTTACCCCTGATCGAGGTATTGGCGACTCCAATGCCCGCCTGGGAGCAGTATACGAAGCGTTTGATTGATCTGATTGTCGCACTGGTCATTCTGGTTGTGGGGACGCCGCTCTGGATCGGGCTCACGATTGCCGTGAAGACGACATCGAAGGGAGGAGCAATTTACAGACAGAAACGCGTCGGAAAAAAAGGACGCGTTTTTACCATGTACAAGTTCAGAACGATGCAGGTCGATGCGGAAGCGAAAACAGGGCCGGTGTGGGCCTCCAAACATGATACACGCTATACATCTGTTGGACGCTGGCTGCGCAAGACCCGCCTGGATGAGATTCCACAGTTATGGAATGTACTGCGCGGTGACATGAGCCTGGTCGGTCCCCGTCCAGAGCGGCCGTACTTCGTAGAGAAGCTGATCGGGAAAGTGCCACTCTATAATCGGCGCCATCGGGTCAAGCCCGGGATCACCGGCTGGGCCCAGGTCATGTGGCATTATGACAGTTCCCTTGAAGATGTACAGCAAAAGGTAAAGTTTGACCTGTATTACATTGAGAATATGAGCTTGCGAATGGACCTGAAAATTCTGTTCCGGACTCTGCGGGCCGTAGTATCTGGAGGCGGTCATTGAGTAAGATCAAACAATTCCCCAACAGCGAGCTTCGTGAGTTACTCCGCGCACTCCTAGTTCCGCGTATCATTGAGGAGCATATGCTCCGGCTCATCCGCCACAACCGCATATCGAAATGGTTCAGCGGTTATGGTCAGGAAGCCATCGCAGTCGGTTGTACCTGGGCACTCGGGGAAACCGATGTGATTCTGCCACTGCACCGGAACCTTGGTGTGTGGACCACACGAGAGGTGCCGCTGCGACCGCTGTTTTGCCAGATCATGGGGAAAGCTGGGGGCTACACCATGGGGCGGGATCGGACGTTTCATTTTGGGCTACCAGAAAAGCGTGTCGTGGGGATGATCTCTCACTTGGGTGCCATGTTGCCGGTAGCCTGCGGGATCGCACAAGCGGCCCAGCTCAAAGGTACTAACGAGATTGCCGTTGTATTTTGCGGAGAGGGTGCCACGAGAGAGGGGGATTTTCATGAAGCCTGCAGTCTGGCGGGCGTCTGGAAATTGCCCGTTTTATTTGTCATTGAGAATAATGGATACGGTCTCTCAACGCCAAGTGAAGAGGCGCTGCCGATCACCGATCTGGCAGACGCAGCACCTGGATATGGGTTTCCGGGAGTATCCATTGATGGCAACGATGTGCTGAGCGTTGTGACTGCGGTCCGCAGCGCCGCCACACATGCACGGGAAGGCAAAGGACCCACGCTTCTTGAAATGAAGACGTTCCGGCGCCGCGGCCACGAGGAAGCCTCGGGGGTCAAGTATGTGCCCAAAGCGTTGATCAAGGAGTGGGAAGCGAAGGATCCGGTGGATCAATACACCGCTCAGTTGATCAAAAAGAAGGTTATTTCTCTCGAGGAAGTGCAACAGATGCGGGATGAAATTTCTGAATCGGTGGAGGAGGCATCCGAGTATGCACTGGCACAACCCTTGGTGGAAAGCACCCAATCCAAGGAAAAGAGTGCAGTGTATGCGATTGGAAGCGAGCCTCTACGGCAGCCTAGGGGCAAGCAGTCCGAACTCCGTTTTGTTGACGCAGTCTGTGAGGCGATGCGACAGGCAATGGAAGAGGATGAACGTATCCTGCTGATGGGACAGGATGTGGCGGAGTATGGAGGGGTGTTTAAAGCTTCGGCAGGACTTTTAGAACAGTTCGGGTCTGCGCGTGTGCGCAATACACCGATCATAGAAAGTGGGATACTGGGAGCTGCCTTGGGGCTGGCCCTGGAGGGATTTCGCCCCATCATAGAAATGCAGTATGCCGACTTTATTTCCTGTGGGTTTAACCAGATTGTGAATAACCTAGCCACGACCCATTACCGATGGAATGCGCCGGTGAATGTGACCATACGCGCCCCGTTCGGGGGGCATATAGGCGCAGGCCCCTTTCATTCACAGTCCAAGGAAGCCTGGTTCTGTCATGTTCCAGGACTGAAAGTGGTGGTCCCATCCACTCCCTATGATGCAAAAGGGCTGCTTCTTGCCTCTATTGCAGATCCGAATCCGATCCTGTACTTTGAGCATAAGTATCTCTATCGCAGCCAGCGTGGGCTGGTACCAAATGCCGCGTTTGATATCCCCTTGGGTAAAGCGGCCTGCCTGCACCCTGGTGAGGATGCCACGATTGTTACGTACGGGCTCTGTGTGCAGTGGGCCCTGGAAGAGGCACACCTGCAACGGAAAAAAGGGGTTTCTGTTGAGGTGATTGATTTGCGTACGCTGTTGCCCTGGGATCAGGACGCAGTCCTACGATCCCTGAAGAAGACGGGACGCCTTCTGGTTTTACATGAGGCCACCATGATGGGCGGCTTCGGTGCCGAGATTGCTGCAAGGATTACAGAGGAAGCGTTTGAATATCTGGATGCACCGCCGGTGAGAGTGGCCAGCCTAGATACATCAGTGCCTTTTTCGATCAATTTGGAAACGGAAATTTTTTCCGCCCATGCACGATTCAAGGAAGCACTTGGGCGCCTTTTGGCATATTAATCGGAGATCTACTGCGATCAGGACAGGGTGTGAGGAGTTGGACCGGACAGTCCGTGGCTTTTGTGTATGGGAGCAGGATGCATGTATCCGCTTATAACCGGATCATTGAACCCAAAACTCAATGTTACAAGTAGGAGATCAGGCGCCAGACTTTACAGGACGATCAGGAGATGGGGAAGAGCTTCAGCTCAGTGACTTCGCCGGTCACAGGGTTGCCCTCTACTTTTATCCCAAGGACGACACCCCTGGATGCACAACGGAGGCGTGTAGTATTCGGGATCATTGGGAAGCAATTCAAGAGGCAGGCATCGTGGTTATTGGTGTTTCTAGTGACAGTATAAAGTCCCATCAAAAATTTGCTAAGCTGTACAATTTGCCATTTCCTCTTGTGGCAGATACAGAAAAAGAGATCATAAGCACTTATGGGGTGTGGGGAGAAAAGAAAATGTTTGGAAATACCTTTTTAGGTGTGAAGCGCACGACATTCCTGATTGATAAGTCCGGTAAGATTGTTAAAATCTTCAAGCGTCCGAACAACAGAATTCACGGTAAGGAAATCCTCGACGGATTTGCACAATTGCAATCATCGGGAACTCATCAATAGATCATCCCCCAATAAATCGTATGGATGGGGTAAGCACCACCATGGTGTACGAATCTGTCATTGGTCTTGAGGTCCACTGCCAGCTACTGACCGCCTCCAAGGCGTTCAGTCCTGATTCTGCCGAGTTCGGAGCTGCTCCAAATCAACATGTTGATCCTGTGAGCCTGGGCCTGCCGGGGACCCTGCCCGTCCTTAATGCCAACGTAATTACGCATGCAGTACGATTGGGTCTGGCCATGAACTGTGAGATTTCCGAGCGAAGTATCCTGGCACGAAAGCATTACTTCTACCCGGATCTTCCCAAAGGCTATCAGATATCGCAATTTGAACAACCGATCTGCGTAGCAGGGCACCTTGACATTGAAGCGGGCCGCCGAATTGGGATTACGCGGATCCACATTGAAGAAGATGCGGGCAAGTCCCTGCATGATCAGGATCCGGTCCATACGCTTCTTGACTATAATCGCTGCGGGGTACCACTTCTGGAAATCGTTTCTGAACCTGATTTGCGATCCGGTGCCGAAGCAAGCAGGTACATGCAAAAAATCCGTCAGTTGGTCCGGTATCTTGAGATCAGTGACGGAAATATGGAAGAAGGTTCACTGCGCTGTGATGCGAATGTGTCTGTTCGTCCAAAGGGAACCCAGACACTCGGCACGAAGACGGAGATCAAGAACATGAACTCGTTTCGCCATGTGGAGCGGGCCATTGATTACGAAGTTCAGCGGCAGGTTGCCCTCTTGAGACGTGGAGAGAGCGTGACACACGAAACCCGCCTGTGGGATGATACATCCGCAGAGACCTTTCCCATGCGGTCGAAAGAGGAGGCACACGACTATCGCTATTTTCCAGATCCCGATTTGCCTCCCGTTCTGGTGACAGAAGCTACCAAGGCAGCCATCAAAGAAGAGATGCCACGGCTTCCTGATGAGCGCTATCGCGACTACGTTCAAACATTACAGTTACCTGAATATGACGCACAGATTCTGACGGACGAGCGACCGGTTGCTGATTATTTTGAGCAGGCCCTGGAAGCGATCCAATCCCCGAAATCCGACCATTCACTTCCTGATCAGGCAAAGGCACTGTCGAATTTTATCATGGGGGATGTGCTCAGAACCTGCAAGGAAAAAGAGGTTCGCATGGAGGATTTCCCGATTCAGCCCGAGCGTCTGGCAAAGTTGGCCCATTTGCGGATGGATGCTACGATTGGTTCCAGTGCTGCACAGTCGCTGTTTGAGGCGATGACCACGGATGATCGCCCGCCGGAAGTGATTGCCAATGAGCGGAACCTGATTCAGGTTTCTGATCGCAGTACTTTGCAGCCTGTTGTAGATTTGGTACTGCAGGAAAACCCAAAGCAGGTTGCGTTGTATTTGCGAGGTAAGGAATCGATTATCGGGTTCTTTATCGGGCAGGTCATGCGTCGATTTGATGGAGCGCCGGATCCGAAGCTTGTTCATACCTTAGTGAAAG
>JAPPBZ010000328.1:919-7002 GCA_026702635.1 Bacteroidota bacterium | reverse complement strand
CTGTCGGTGGTGACTGGCTCCACTTCAATGCATTGGATTACAATGAAGAATTAGATGTGATCGCAGTCAGTGCATCCTACGTAGATGAATTCTGGATCATTGATCATAGCCCCTCCACAGAAGAAGCACGTGGGGATGCGGGGGGGAATTTTGGATTGGGTGGCCAGTTATTATACCGCTGGGGAAACCCCTGGATGTATAGCGCGGGAGGCGAGGAAGACCAGACATTACACTTCCTTCATTCTGTTCTCTGGATTTCTGACGGCTTGCCTGGAGCGGGGAACCTGCTCGTATTCGAGAATGGAGTCGGACAGCCGGAAGGAAACTACTCAACCGTCCATGAACTCGTACTCCCGTACATGGAAGACAGCTATGGAGATGCAATTTGGTATGCCCAAGATCTGGACGGATCTTTCCAGGATCCTGAGACTGCTTGGGAGTTCTCGGCGCCAGGCGAATTTTATAGCGACTTCGTCTCCGGTCAACAACGCCTCCCGAATGGAAATACGTTGATTGCGGAGGGAATGACGGGGCGTATTTTTGAACTTGCAGCAGGGTCGAATCAACTCATCTGGGAGTACGTCAATCCCGTAATACAAACTGGCCCTTTGTCGCAGGGGGACCCGATTCCTCCATTTGGCCCTCCTGGCTCGGTCCGCCTTCAGAATGCGGTCTTTCGTGCGCTACGCTATGGGGTTGACTTCGAGGGATTTTCTGACAAAGACCTCTCCCCGATTGGACCCATCGAACTCAGAACTACTGCCGAAATCCCCGAACGACGTTTCGAGTTATCCCCTAGCTATCCAAACCCATTTCGGGACCAGGTAACCCTATCCATACAGGTTGATGAGCCGATGCACATCGAACTGGATGTTTTTAACATACTTGGCCAGAAGGTGACGACGTTGACCAATGAGTTTCATGCTGTGGGGACCTACAATTATGTCTTCAATGCTGAAGCACTGCCGCCGGGGGTTTATTTATGTAGGGCCGTCACCGAATTTCACTCAAGTACGATCTCGTTGATTCATCGTTAGTCTACTCGGCCAAGCCTGCGGACACACTCCTGTAAAAATTTGAGCTGTCGCAGGCGAAAATAAGTAACGTTAGACCGTGCATTGAACGGAGGCTTCCCGTATGGGGAGGTGCCCAGCATAGTGCTCGTCACGCACTGATGGACAAAATCGTATTACACTGTACTGTCAGCATCCTCACTCTGCGTACCCGGTAAAGAAAAACCGATCGAGATTAGAGCCGAACTCCTCAAATTTCTGGAAGCGCTTCCGTGGGATGCGCGAATGTTCCCAGTGAAACTTCTTCATGGAATTTAATCGGGATCCATGAAAACGTTTGCAACGTATAATTGTGGGTAAGCTGTTTCTCCCTGAACACAACCATTGATGGGGGTATATCTGTGCAACAACCTGTCCTGAGAACACCGTCTGGATATCCGAGGCAAATCCAAAGGCGTGACAGAATTGGGGTGGTATTATTCCATTGGGGCGGTCCAAGTCGGGTAAAGGAGGTTCATTCGTTTCTGCGTCGCGTCTATGACGATAAGTACGTACGTAAGCACTCGTGGGCGTTCCGCAATTTTCAGGCGGTATTTTCGTGGTTGGCGGCAGCTTCCATGCGAGAGAAAGTGCAGCACGAGTTGAGTGCAGTCGGGGGGAATTGTCCGGCGATAAAATTGGTCAATGAACAGGTGCGGGGGCTTGAAAGTAAGCTGGTGCGACGCTGGGGTAACAGGATTGATGTAAACTTTCGCGTGTATGCTGCAATGCAGTACGCCCGCCCATTTGCACACGAAACAGCACGTCAAATGAGACAGGATGGCATCAAACATGTGATCCTGATTCCTGCATATTTACAGGAGTCAAATGCTGGACGGCAAAAATCGGTCGGCAAATGGCACGAACTGGTGGACAATCATGAAATACCCCAATGGCCAACCCATGAGATTCCACCGTTTGGCCGTGCCCCCAGGGTCCTTACGGCACTTAGTGAGCGCATAGATCAAACACTTCAGCGATTCCCTAAACCGCTTCGATCCAGTGTAGCAGTGATCTTCTGTGCGCCAGGGATACCAGGCCAGGATAAAGCCAAGTTCCAGGCCGAGGTCTTGCAGGTGAGCCAAGAGGTTATGCAGCAACGGAAGGAAAAGCGATCTGCTTATACGGCATTTTATGCGTACTACGGACATATAGGTGATCACCTGCGTGAGTTGAAGAAGAAAATCATTAAAGCAGCAGATGTGGGAAACCGTTGTGTAATGCTGCTACCGCTTTGTGGGACTACGGAAAATCTACAAACGACCTACAGCATGGATATCGCCTGTCGGGACTACGCCAGCCGGGCAGGGATACATCATTTTGAAGTTGCAGAGATGCTGAACAGCAACACGCTGTTTCTGGAAACTTTATCTGACCTGATCGGAGAGAAGGTGGAATCCAGCATGAAAGCCGATGTTACGACATCGCCAAATTAAGAGATCGTTGACCCGCCAGCCTGAATTCCCCACTGTCATATTGCAGGACTAAGATATGGCGATGAGGTACCATTCACGGGATTTGGATGCGCAGTTTTCGATGATCGATTTATTCATCCCCAAACTTGGGGATATCTAGGATACGGTACGCTCCAGAGTAGCCGGCAAAAATGCCGCGCCCGCCTTCGATATTGGTGTAAAGATTGGCTGGCTGACCAAACCCATCAAAGTCCTCTTGCTCCTCAATTGAGGCCTGATATTCGACAAATTCTGGGCTCAATGCCAAAAACACAAGAAGCAGACCTTCTTGCAGAGATCCCGTAAGTTCTTCGTATAAACCAAACCTGATTTCAAAATCAAGCGTCGGTTCATCAACGATTCTGTCAGATAGAACCCCGATCGCACATCCTAAGTCATCAGCAACGGCAACTTCAACCGGGTTCAGGACATCCGCGAAATTACAATACCACCGTCGGCTGTCATAGTCCATATATACATAATCAGGTCCATACGGTAAGCCCGTAGGACCCTCTTCGGGATATTGAACAAGGATAAAGAAACTGTAGTAGTTCAATCCCGGGCGATTCGGTAGACGAAAGTTGACCTGGTAATCGATCTCCCCAAAAACGTTGGGGGTATTACTCAATCTCATAACCGCTACATCCGCAATATCTGGAGGAAAAGGAGCCATGGAAGTCGCAGAAACCGAACGAAACCCAGGAGCCTCCACAACCATACGGTATGGGATGTTCGCTCGAGGCTTTAGTCCCTGGGAAGAGACATATTCACCACGATCCGAATTATAAATCAATCGGTCTATCAGTGATTCGCCCTGATAGACGCTAACCGAAGCATTTGATACAAGTGGAGATGGAGTATCGCTCAAGCTACCGACGGGAACTGTTCGGGTAATGATCGCTGACCAGATTGAATCTGGTGTGAAATTGCTGGCAATTGAAAGCTCTGGATCATACTCTGGCGGATCAATCTCTATCACGGTCTCACAAGCTGGCAGCAAGATAAAAATGAGGAGACCGATAAATCGTGAGCAACACATCAGAAAAGAAATCTGACCACCACCATGCCCATCTGCAAATCGGTCATACTCACTCCTTTGGTTCGAGGATGTGGTAGGAAATACGATCAATTTTTTCTCGTCTTGCATTGACATTAAAATGATAGTTGATAGCTGATGGACGGAAGAATTGGGAGTATCGAAAACTTCTTGAAGATCAAATCCCCATCCTCATCTCTTTCCGTAATGATACTGATGGCATTTCTGCGACTGTACGAATTGTAGGCACCTACGGATAGCGTGCGCCTTACCCGCCGCATCGTTCGATGCATACGCAATCCAATATCCAGTCGATGATATGCTGGTAAACGTGCGCCGTTACGGGAACTTTGAATATCATACTCGGACAACCGAGATCCCCATGAATTAATGGAATCCCACAAATGGGGCGCAGAAACCATATATCCAACCGGCAATGTCACGGCTTGCCCCGTGCCATAAACCCATGTTGCGCTGATATCAAGCCGGGAATTTATTTCATGGCTGACCACCACAGAGGCATCGTGGCGACGATCATATCGGTACGGGAACCAGCGGCCATTGTTGATTTTATCAAATTTTCGGCGACTCCACGAGAGAGTATAGCCAACCCAGCCTGTTGTGCGCCCGGACTTCTTTTGAAAAAAGATCTCTCCACCATAGGCAAGGCCACGTCCGGCTTCAACACGGTCTTCCCATGTACCACCAAAAACCGTATCAAAATAATCGGCACCCTCCTCATACTCAATTAGATTATTCATTTTCTTGTAATATCCCTCAACCGACAACTCGAACATTCCATCGAAAAGGGTACGAACGACCCCTCCCGCAACCTGCAAAGATCTTTGAGGCTGGACTTTTGCAGTTGCAGGGACCCACAGATCTGTGGGTAGAGATAATCCACTGGTCGTTGCCAGTAGATGGATATACTGCTGCATGTAAGCGAAGGATGCTTTCACACTTGTTCGTGAATTCAAATTCCACAACGCAGAAACTCGCGGCTCAACCGAAAAATAGGTCCTTCCCTCAATCAAAAAACTTGATACATGTACACCGAGATTCAACCGAATTTTTGAGCTGAGACGCCAGTCATCCTCAATGTAGACCTGAAACTCGCTCCCATTGGTGCGTCGATTTGGAGAAGCTGTCGAGTCGGTGATGGCGTTCCCAACCCGATAAATCTCTTCATAAGCGCCCGTCAAAAAGGAATGCTGCTGTGCTCCCACACCAAAACGAAGACTATGATTGGAACTCGGAATAAACTCCAGGTCCACACGGGCATGTAGATCCTGGATTCCCGATTCATAGCGATCTTCCCATATATTGGCGACGTTGTCTGAGGTGTATCTATATTTACCTTGTACAAGCAAGGCGTAATTCGTATAGCCAACTAGGACATTTGAAAACAGCCGCGCCCCAAAAATATGGTTCCATCGGGCTGTGGCGGTCAGGTTGCTCCAACTCAGCGATTCCCTGTCTTCATCTCCAAGGGAATATTCGTACCGCGAATGCAGACGGTCGGCCCCCCAGTATCCGCTCAGATAAATTCGGTTTTTGGGATTGAGAACCACATTGGTCTTCACGTTCAGGTCAGAGAAGTAATATCCGAAATCCTCATCCCCCGGAAGGAAAGGACGAATCAACAAATCAGCATATGATCGGCGTGCCGAGATCAGAAAAGATGCACGATCACGCTTAATCGGCCCCTCCAATGTTAAGCGGGATGCAAGAAAGCCAATGGATCCTGTTCCTGCAAATCGTTTCATGTTTCCTTCCTTCATCGTCAAGTCAATCACTGACGAAAGCCGCCCACCATAACGCGCAGGAAATCCACCCTTTAGCAAACGTACATCCTTAATGGCATCGGAATTGAACGTGCCCAAAAAACCAAATAAGTGACTCGGATTATAGACTTGCGTGCCGTCTAAGAGATACAGATTCTGGTCCGGCCCACCTCCACGGACATAAAGCCCCGTAGACCCCTCAACACCGGACTGAACTCCAGGCAAAAGTTGGATGATTCGTAATACATCGGTCTCTCCCAGAATTGACGGGAGGTTCTCAACATCCTTGACTGGAATAGAAATCGCACTCATCTGCGTTGTCTGAAGTGAGGATTCAGCAGTTGCAGTAACCTCCAGTTCTCCCAGAGCAAGCGTACTCGGCACTAATGAGATATCAAGTACAAGATCCTCCTGAGATGAATATGTGAGTATTTGGGGAGTGTATGCAACGTGGCTGACAACCATGCGCACACTATCTCCAACCAAGGTTAGGCTGTAATAACCGTACTGATTAGTGGTCCCCCCTACATCCTGAGCCGCCACATACAATGCAGCACCAACAACCAACTCTCCAGTTTCAGAATCCGTTACGGTTCCACTAACCGTGATGGTCCCGTCCTGACCAAATGCAACTGGCAGACATAGACCACAGCCAATGATCACCATTGCGATCGAAATCTTACTCATGAGCCTCATGCAAAATTCAAAAATTAAAACCGGGGGGAGAGCAGATCACAAATTGAGTCCCGTGTGCTTT